>DATMAF010000121.1:0-4380 GCA_035560315.1 Terriglobia bacterium
CAAACATCACGCCCCTTTAATCGATCTCTCGTTGGTGAACCACTACGACCCCGGAGAGTTCTGGGAGACGATCACGCGCACGCAGCGAATCATCCTGAACCCCGACGATTTCTACATCCTGGTATCCAAGGAAAAAGTCAGCGTGCCGCCGCACCTGGCCGCCGAGATGGTTGCCTATGACCCTTCCATCGGCGAGTTCCGCATTCATTATGCCGGCTTTTTCGACCCCGGATTCGGCTATGCCGTGGAGCAGGGCCGGGGCACCCGGGCGGTGCTGGAAGTCCGCTCCCACGAGGTCCCCTTTGTGGTCGAGGACGGACAAGTCGTGGGCCGGCTGGTCTATGAGCGGCTGCTGGAAGCCCCGGAAAAAATCTACGGCCCCAAGATCGGCTCCTCCTACCAGTCGCAGGGCCTCTCGCTCAGCAAGCAGTTCCGCCGCAACTGAACAAGACGGCGCACCGAACTCAGCTCTTGTTGCGATCCAGCACCAGCACTCCTCCGGAGGCGTAATCGGCCTGGGAGACCTCCAGGAAAGACACCGTTACGCTCTCCTTCTTGGTTCCCGATTCTTCCACCATCACCTGGGTGAGGCGCTCGACAATCCGGCGCTTTTGCTCCGGCGTCCTGCCTTCCAGCAATGTGATTTGAATGTGCGGCATGAACCGTCCTCCTCGGATGAACAAAAAAGCCCCTCACTATAACACAGGACCTGAAAGCCAAAAATTGGTTATATGTCCCATAAAATCTTTTTACAAAAAAGGTATTTACAAGTTTTGGAATCTATGACAAAGTGTAGGACAATGATGGTCAAGCGTATCAAGGGGGTAACTCCAAGAGGCTTGGCCATCACAACCACACATACTGACTAGACTTGACCAAAAGCCATCCGCCCCGGATGGCGCGTCCATTGGGCCGAAGACGCTAACCTCGCCCACCCAAAGCGGTTAGCATCCTTCGGCCCGATTTTTTTGCATTGCGGGGAGGATGCAAAACGGTGGACTGCAAGGACCTTCGAGAGCCCGGGAGCGACGTCCGAGCGACGCAACCACCGGTCGGGGCGCTGGCTGCCGTTTCGGACTTACTCTTCGTCTCCAAGATTTCCGCAGCAGCCAGGCAGGCTGGGTGCCCCATCGAGTATTTTCAGGATGCGGAGAAACTGCGGCAGAGGGTGCTGGCCGGGCCCTGCCTAGTGCTTGTGGACTTGAACAACCCCGCGCTCGACCCCGTCGCGCTCATCTCCAGCCTCAAGTCCGCGCCCGAGACGCGGCACGCGCAGGTCATCGCCTACTTGTCGCATGTGCAGCATGAGTTGAAGCGGGAAGCGGAAAAGGCCGGGGCCGATCTGGTTCTGCCGCGCTCGACCTTCTCGCAGAACCTCTACGAACTGCTCCGCCAGCACTCCTGCCACCTGTAGCCCATCCCAACGCACCAACTTGTCGAGTGGTCATTGTGAGCGTCGCGAAGAACCTGCCGTTGTTTCGCGTCGCATCGGGAACCCGTCCCCCCTACTGCCCGGCCCGCTCCTTGGCCAGCTTGTCGAGATACGCCCGCTCGCTGTCGTCGATGTATTTCTTGCAGCCCTGCGGGTCGATGAAGGGATTGGGGCCGCCCGCCGACAGCTTCTGCATCTTGTCCATCATATTGAACATGGCGGTGTGCGACACGGTGAAGACCTCGCACGGCATCGCCTTCAGCTTGGCGAAGGCCGCGGCGAAGTCCTCGGCGATGTTCGGGTAGTTGGCGTTGCCGATCAGGTTGCCGACGTTGCTGGAGTTCATGCTGCAAATAAAAACGGCATTGTACTTCCTGCCGCCGTCTTCAATCGTCGTCGTCCAGGTGGTGCAGCCTTTGGTATGCCCGGCGGTCTTGTGCGCCGTCATGGTGACGCCGCCCAGGGTGATCGTGTCGCCGTCGTGCAGAATCCGGTCCGGCTTCACCGGCTTCCACCGCGCCGGGCGCGCCGCCTCCCCGCCCGCTTCGATCACCGGCACATCCCCGTCCATCACCGGCACCAGCCCGCCGGTGGCCTCCTTCATTGCCGCCAGCCCGTCGACATGGTCCGAGTGCGCGTGCGCGTTCAGCACATACTTCACGTCGCGGATATTGAAGCCCAGATCCTCAATGTTCTTGCGGATCTGCGGCACGGCGGTCTCATAGATGGCGTCGATCAGGAAGTGCCCCTCCGGCGTCGTGATCAGAAACGACGTATTGTTGGACAACCCGACGTAATAAAGGTTGCCGATCATGCGGAACGGCTTGACGTACTGCTGCCCCCGCAGCGGATCATTGGCCCTGGCCGCCGCCTGCGTTGCCGGCGCGGAGCCGCTCTGTGCTCCGGCGTTGCCTGGCGCCAGGAGGGCCAGCAGCAGCCCGCCCGCCAGCGCCAGGAATTGTGGAAGAGCCTTGCGGTGATCGTTGTGTCGCAGCATGGAAACCCTCCTGGGCGAAACTGCCGAGTACCTATAACCTATTTTGGACCGCTTGGCAACCGCTTCGGCGTGCCCTCCCCGCCCGGAAGCCCCCATCTTATGCGCGTTGGCTCAGGGCGTCGGCGATGGCCTGAACCAGCGCCGGGATGGTGTACTGGCGCGGAGCGATGGCGACTTCCAGGCCGTGCGCGCGCGCAGTGCTGCTGGTGATGGGGCCGATGCAGGCAATCTTAGCGTTGCGCAGGTGCGCGGTCATCTCCTCGGCCGGCAGCAGCCGGAACAGGTTTTCCACGGCGGAGGAACTGGTAAAGGTAACCACCGTCGGCCGGTGCCGTTCGAAAATTACGCGGGCGTGCTCGACCGACTCCGGCGGCAGCACACTGCGGTAGGCTTCCACAACGTCCACCGTCGCGCCGCGTTTGCGCAGCGCCTCCGGCAGCAGGTCGCGCGCGACTTTGGCGCGTGGGATCAGCACCCGCCGCCCCCGCAGCGGACGGCTCGCCAGCGCCTTGACCACCCCTTCGGCAACATACTCCTTCGGCACCACCTCCACTCGCAGACAGTACTTGCCCAACTCGGCGGCCGTGGCCGGGCCGATGGCGCACAGCTTCGACCGGTGCAGTTCGCGGATGTCCGCCTTCTTTGCGGCCATGCGGGCAACAAACTTCCGCACGCCGTTGGCGCTGGTGAAGATCACCCAGTCATATTGCTTCAGGTTGCGGATGGCCTTGTCGAGCGGCGCCCAGCTTGCGGGGTTTTCGATGGAGATGGTGGGCAGCTCCAGCGTTTCGGCGCCCAGGTCGCGCAGCGGCGCGATCAGTTCTTCGGCCTGTTCCTTGGGCCGCGTGATCAAGATGCGCTGACCGAACAGAGGAAGGCGCTCAAACCATTTCAGCTTCTCGCGCAGGCGCACCACGTCGCCGACAACCGTCAGAGCAGGCGGCTTCAGCTCAACCGCCCGCGCCCGCTCGACGATGGTAGCGAGCGTCCCGGTAACGGTCTGCTGCTCGCCCCTGGTGCCCCAGCGGATGACGGCGACCGGGGTGGAGAAGGGCCGCCCGGCGCGGATCAGGTTCTCGGCGATCTGCGGCAGCGTCTTGACGCCCATGAAGAAGACCAGCGTGGAAGCGCCGTGAGCAATTTTTTCCCAATCGACGTCCGGGCCGCCGGGCTTGGCGGGGTCTTCATGGCCGGTAACGAACTGTACGCTCGAGGAAAGCTGCCGGTGGGTCAGGGGAATCCCGGCATAGGCCGGAACGGCCGTCCCCGCGCTGACGCCGGGAACTACCTCCCAGGGGATGCCCGCGTTGACCAGGTGCTCGGCCTCTTCCCCGCCCCGCGCGAAGACGAACGGGTCGCCGCCCTTCAGCCGGCAGACGACCTTTCCCTGCCGCGCCTTCTCAACAAGCAAAGCGTTGATGGCATCCTGCGACAGGCGCTCGGCGGCGTGGAAGCCGACGTAGATCAGCTCCGCGCCGGGCTTGGCATGGAGCAGCAGTTCCGTGTTGGCCAGATAGTCGTAGAGGATCACGTCGGCGCGCCGCAGAATGGCGTCGCCCTTGAGCGTGAACAGGCCCGGATCGCCCGGCCCCGCCCCCACCAGATAGACCTTGCCGACCGTCTCCTTGGGATTGCTTTTCAATCGTTCCGGCACACTGCCATGGTACAACACCCCGCTGCCGGACGATGCGGCGCGCCCGGCCCGTTGCTCAGTGGGCACGATACAAAATGACTCGAACCTTCTCGAGGGTAATCAGCCCGCCGCCAATCATCGCGTCCAGTCGCGGCAGAATCTGCTCGATGCGCTCGGAGTACTCGACCACCTCGACGACGACGGGAAGGTCCTGCGACAGCCGCAGAATCTTGTCCGTATGAACCCGGCTGGAGGAGCCGTATCCGGCCACGCCGCGCAGGATGGTTACGCCGGAGAAGCCCTCGCGGCGGAACAACT
>DATMAF010000122.1:0-6943 GCA_035560315.1 Terriglobia bacterium
CTCTTCGGTGCTCTCCCGCGAGCCGGTCTCCATCCAGTTGCGCTACCTGCAAACCTTAACGGAAATCGGCGTGGAGAAGAACACCACCATTGTTTTTCCGCTGCCCATCGACATTTTCACGCGAATCCTCCCCCCGGCCGGGAAGACGGGATCCACCGCCGCCGGCCAATCCAGCGCGGCCCCGCAAGGGGCTGCCGGATGACCGGGCGGGCGCGGCCCGTGCGGAGGTTACCACTTCCGGCACGGCCCGGAAGCAGAAATAGCAGGCGCGAGGCCGGGGGCAACTGCGGTAGATTGGTATGAGGAAGCCGATGCCGGGCAAACAAGGACAACAGGCCGAACTGGTGCTGGAACACCGGCAGGTGGTGGCGCTCTTTTTCGGGCTGGCGCTGGTGTGCGGCGTTTTCTTCGCGCTGGGCTACGTGGTGGGGCGCAACACGCTGCCTCCCATCGCCGCGCAGGAGCAGGCCGTTGAGAGCCAGCCAGCCGCGAGCGAAAAGCCCAGCGCCATGCCCGCGCCCACCTATGCCCCGCGCACGGCGGTGGCTTCCGCGCCCGCTGCAGCCGGGTCGGCTTCCTCGACGGAGCTTGGCTTTTATGACAGCGTGCAGCAGGAACAGCCCCAGGGGATTCTAACGCCCGGCGCCGCTCCGGCCGGCAGCGCTGGCGAGCCCGCTGCGCCGGAGTCCCGCCCCGCCATCGCGGTGGTGCCGCCCCCGGCGGGCATCGTGGTTCAGGTCAGCGCGCTGACGCGGCAGGAAGACGCTGAAAGCCTGGTCAGCCTGCTTCAGGAGAAAAATCTGCCGGTGCTGGTAACCACCGGGGAAAATGATCCCCTGTTCCACGTCGTGGTCGGGCCCTACAAGTCCGAGGCCGAGGCCCAAAAAATCAAACAGCTTCTGGAACAGGACGGCTTCCGCCCCTTCCTGCGCCGTTGAGTGGCAGGCACTACCGGGCGGTTTTGACGGTTTGAGAGGCTAATGCCTGAAGCTGGGCGAAGACTTCCCGAACCTGGCGCTCCGTCTCCTGGAGAGAGACTGAGGTGTCGATGACGAAATCGGCGCGGCGCTTCTTCTCATCGCCGGGCATCTGCGCGGCCATTCGCCGCCGGACATCTTCTTCGGACAAGCCGGAGCGAGCCACGTAGCGCTCCACCTGCTGTTCGGGGCGGCACCAGGCCACGATCATCTTGTCGAAGCGCCGCTCCTGGGCGGCTTCAAACAGCACCGCCGACTCGACGATGACCACCGCCTGCGGATTCTTGGCGCGCTGGATCTGCATCTGCCGGTCGATTTCGCGCAACACCGGGGCATGCACGATGGCGTTCAGGTGTTTCAGCTTGTCGAGGTCCTGGAAGACAATCTCGGCCAGCTTGTGGCGATCCAGCTGGCCGCTGGCGTCCACCACGTCCGGGCCAAAGGCGCTGACAATCCGGTCGTAGACCACGGTGCCGGGCTTCATCATTTCGCGCCCAATCTCATCGGAATTGATCGTAACAGCTCCCAGCGAGGCAAAGAACGCCGCCGCGGTGGACTTGCCGGAACCAATCCCCCCTGTCAATCCAGCCGAAATCATCGAGGCAACCTCTCCGCAAGAAAGCTGAAACGCATAAAAAACAACATTATACCATGCCTTCGGCAGGCCGCTGGCGGCGCGCCCTCGGAGGTTGCCTCGCGTTGTGAGTGAGCTGCGCCGGAGCGGGCAGAAATTCCTGCCGGCCCATCGAGCACTGGCGCGCAGCCAGACAGGGTGTCATTTCCGTCCTTGAACAACTGCGCTTTCAATAGGAAACACGCCCCCAGAAGGCAGGGCAGCCCCTGGTGTGGGCCTTGGCAAAGACGCTCCATCGCATTATGCTTGGGATTCACTTGCGTGATCCCGCCGTGGCAGGCCCGCCTTCGGTTCCCTGGGAGACGAGATGCCCTGGATACCTATTCCGCTGCTGGCGCTTTGGATCTGGACTCCGGCCGCTCCGCAGTCGGAATGCCTGGCCTGCCACAGCGAGCCGGGGGCGACCTCCTCGACGGGAAAGAGCCTGTACGTTGAGCCGGAGCGGTTTGCCGCCAGCGCTCACAGCGCGCTGGGATGCGCGGGTTGCCACGCTGCGGCGCAGGAATTTCCGCACCCGGAAGCGATGCCGCCGCCGGATTGTTCCTCCTGTCATGCCGAAGCCACCCAACAGGTCGCGGCCGGGGTTCATCAGAGCCTGGGGACGGCCTCCTGCCAGAGTTGCCACGGCCCAATCCATGAAGCGCTCCCGGCCTCCGAGCCGGCCTCTGCCGTTGCGAAAGCGAACCTGCCGTCCACCTGCGGCGCCTGCCATGCAAATCCGGATTTTTTAAGCCGGCACGGCATCTCCTTTGCGAGGCCGGTGGAGGCATATCGCCAGAGCGTCCATGCCCAGGCCGTGGCAGCCGGCAACGACGCCGCTCCCAGTTGCTCCAATTGCCACGGCAGCCATGCCATCTTTCCCGCCCGCGACGCCCGCTCCAGCATCAACCACTGGAACGTGCCGGCAACCTGCGGCGCCTGCCATGCGGAGATCTACCAGGCCTACCAAGAGAGCGTCCACGGAGATGCAGTCAGGCGAGGGGCTAGCGGCGCTCCGGTGTGCACCGACTGCCACGGCGAGCACGCCATTCTAGCCCCTACCACCCCGGAGTCTCCGGTCAGCCCGGCGCGGGTATCCACCGCCACCTGCGAGCGATGCCACGCCGACGAGCGGCTGGCGCAAAACTACAATCTTCCCCTGGACCGCGTGCCGTCGTTTGAAAACAGCTACCATGGCCTGGCAGCGCGGGCGGGCTCGCAGACGGTGGCCAATTGCGCTTCCTGCCACGGCGTGCATAACATCCTGCCCTCCAGCGACCCGCGCTCGACAGTTCATCCCGCCAACCTCTCGAAGACCTGCGGGCAGTGCCACCCCGGAGCCGGCCAGCGGTTCGCGCTGGGCCGCATCCACGTCCTGCCGGGCTCGGCCACCGAGCACCCGGCGCCGCGGTGGATCCGCCGCGTTTATCTCGTCCTCATCCCGCTGATCGTGGGCGTCCTGTTCCTGCACAATGCAATTGACTTTCTGGCCAAGCTGCTGCGCCCGCGCCACGCCGCAGCCTCCGGGGAACAGGTGATGCGAATGAACCTGCACTTCCGCATCGCGCACTGGCTCACCATGCTGAGCTTTCCGGCACTGGTCGTCACGGGCTTTGCGCTGAAATTTCCCGAAGCGTGGTGGGCTGCCCCCTTGCTGCGCTGGGAAAGCAGCTACTCGCTCCGGGGCGGTTTGCACCGCGCCGCCGGCGTGATCCTGCTGGGGTCGCTCTGCTATCATCTGGCGCATCTGGCATGTTCCCCCGCCGACCGGCGGATTCTGCGGCATCTGCGGCCCGGCTGGAAGGACGTGCAGGACTTCGGCCGCATGATCCGGCACAATCTCGGGCTGCTCCCCAACCGCCCTCTCTTTGGAAAATTTTCGTATGCCGAAAAGATCGAGTACTGGGCCTTTCTCTGGGGAGTCCTCATCATGGGCTTGACGGGCCTGCTGCTGTGGTTCAACACCTTCACGCTGCGATTTTTCCCCGGTTGGGTCGCCGACGCCGCTACCGTTCTGCACTACTACGAAGCGATCCTGGCAACGCTGGCGGTGCTGGTGTGGCACTTCTATTTCGTGATCTTTGATCCGGATGTTTATCCCATGGATCACGCCTGGCTCACCGGCAAAAGCGCAGCGGACCACCTCCGCCAGTCCCGGCCGGGCTATGTGGCGGAACTGCTGCGGCAACAGAGCGGCGGCGGTGCGCAGCCGCCGGAGGCGGATTCGCCCGCCTCCGGGAAGGAAACGGGCGGCCAGGAAGGCCCCTCGCCCAACAGGCAGCCGGACAGCAGCTAATGGCGCTAGGATTGCAATGCAACGTACCGGGAGGAGGGCAAAACAGTGAAGAACCCGCTCGTTCCGGCGGTGGCTTTGGTATTGCTGTGCGCCACCCTGCCGGCGCACGCGCAGCAGGGGGACGCAGCGGCGGGCAAGGCTGTCTACACAAAATCGTGCGGTTCCTGCCATGGCCCGGATGGAGCTGCCAAAGAAGCCATCGCCAAAATGATGAAGGTGGAGATGCGGCATTTAGGCTCTAAGGAAGTGCAAGCCAAGACGGATGCCCAATTGCGCAAAGATACCCTGGAGGGCATTGGAAAGATGAAACCCGTCAAAGGCCTGACCGACAAGCAAGTGGCCGACTTGCTCGCTTACGTGCGCACCTTGGCGATCAAGTAAGACAGGATGCAGCCGGCCACCGCCTCCGGGTGGCTGTGCAATGACTTGCCGCGTTTTCAAACAGCTTGGATCCTAACGAATTAAGAATAATCAATGCCCGTTGGGCCGGGGTCTTCGGCGAGGCAGGGGCGGCCAAGAATTCCCTCCTCAGCGCCGATTTTAGCTGGACCAGGAAAGCGCAATGGAGCGTCCCCTGTTTGGCAGACGGGGCGAGAGGAGGAGACCCTCCTGGGAAGCAAGCCGCCACATCGGCTGACCGAATCGTTCCCTCGCCCCGAACTCCCGACGGCGGGGAATGCCGCCCGCCAGGGCATGGCGGAAATTCAGTAACAGCTTAACCAGGCAGTTGGCGCACCACCAGCACCGGGAAACGGGCGGCGCGGACCACGGCCGAGCTGTTGGAGCCCCACAAGCTGGTCCCCTTTCCGGCTCCCCGCGCGCCGGTTACAATCAAGTCCGCATTCTTTTCCTCCGCCACGCGCAGAATCTCCTCTTTCGGCTGGCCGTGGCGAACTTCAAACAGCACCTCGCAGGAGCGCTGCGCCGATTCCGGGATCAGGCGGCGCATCTGCTCCCAGGCGCGCGCGATCTGCTCTTCAAAGGCCGGATTGTACTCCGGGAAAAGGTCCACGCGTCCTTGCGTAATGGCAGGAACTTTCTCCACCGCATGGAAGACCACCACTTTCCCGCCCCATTCCGAGGCCCAACGCAAGGCGTAGGTCAGGGCCCGGTCGGAACTGGGGGAGAAATCCGTGGCCAGCAAAATGGTTCGCAGCGGGAACGGCTCGAACGCACGGGGGCTGCGGAATCGCGTCTGGCCAGGGCGCGGTTTCGACACCACCAGCACCGGGCAAACGGCTTCGTGAATGACGTGCTCCGCCACCGAACCCAGCACCAGATGGTTGAAGCCTTTGTGTCCATGGGTCCCCAGCACGACCAGATCGATGCGCTGCGTCTTGATGATCTCCAGAATGTTCGTAATCGGCTCGCCCTCGCTGAACGACGTTGCGATCTGCTCCTTGTCCAGTTCTGCCGACGCCGCCAGAGCCGCCAGTTTCCCCCGCTCCGTTTGCAGTTCCGCCTGATACGCGCTCTCCATCACGCCCACGTCCATCGTCCCCATCAACAGGTTCCTGGGAACCGAAACCGTGTGGTGGAGCAGCAGACGAGCCTTGAAATGCCATGCCAAGTTCTGAGCGTAACGGAAGGCTTCGTCGGAGAACTCCGTGAAATCCACCGGGCACAGGATGTTCCGAATCTGCAAACCGCCGCTCGTTTCCTCCAGGGGGGCGGTTGCCGGCCGGCTGGCGCTTCCGGCGCCTTGCACATCGGTTGTCATGGTCTCCTCCTTTCCGGGCCTCCGCCGATCTTATAGCATCATTCTTTGCAATAATTACTGCGCAATCAGGCTGCCAATTCAATTCAGCGATAACTCCCGTAGCGTGAGTTCCATAAAGGGCGCAGAGGCTGGCAATGAGCCGCCGGTGAGATTGCCCCAAAGAAAATCCCGCAACGTATGCGCCATTTTCCCCACGAGCAGGCGCCGGCTTGCCACCCCACCATTGGCGTATCGAACGTAGCTTACTGGCATTGATCTGAAGGAGTTAAGCAGGACAATCGGATGCCGCTTCGCGCTCTGGGAAAGAAAAACTGAGAACCCTAAAAGATTTTGTCCGGAAGGGCGGCGTTTAAAGGCGGGGTCACCGATTCCAGTGGCGGGTCTGGAATTTTTCCCTTCCGGACAAACCTTCACGTCTTCTTTAGCATTTTTGCTACCAATCTCGTGGACCAGCTATCCTATTGAATAGTAAAGACCGAATCAGCCTCACGGAAGCTCCGCAAGGGGTTGCTGAGCGAAAAGCCGCGCAGCATTGCGCCATGTTGCCCCCACTTCCCCCCGGTCGCTTTCAGAACGAAAGGCGGAGCGCAAACTGGAGCTGGCGTGAGGTGGTGGAGGTATTGACGTAAAGGCCGGCGCCGCTATTGAACCGACCATTGCCCGTGAACACCTGCATGGAGTTGGCAGTTGGAGTACGAAAATTGGTGTGATTGGCGACGTTAAAGATTTCGGCGCGGAACTGCAATCGCCGGTCTCCGCCCAGCGGAAAATCTCTTTGCAAGGAAACATCCAGATTCACCAGCGACGGTCCCAGGATGGTGTTGCGTCCCAGATTTCCCACCGTGCCGGGCTCCGGCACGCGGAATACGCACGGATCATAGAATAGTTCCGGACCCCGGATGGGCGTGCCGGGCTCTACGAAGGTGGTGCCGTCGGGATTCTTGCATCCCAGCGAGGTTCCCCTGGTCGGGTTGTTGCTTTGGCCAGGCAGCAAGTCCGGCCGCGAAGCGGTGAACAGATACCCCGCCCGGCGCACCGTAATCCGCGCCGTCGTGGGCGTGCTGGTCCGAAAACTGAAGAGGCCCCCGAGGCGCCATCCGCCCAGGATTTGAGCGGCCACCCCCGGCAGCCCGCTCTGCGACCCCGCGGCCGGAAGCGTGTAGAAAAAACTGGCCGAGACGCGGTGCTTGAGATGGAAATTCGACAGGCCGCGATCGAGCGTGCGGTCCAGCCCGAACTGCTGCGCGCTGGCGCTGGTGCCGATGGCGGATGCGTCGTCGATGGACCGGCTGAAGGTGTAGCTGGCCCGCAGCGTCAGGGCCCGGCTCAGGCGGCTG
>DATMAF010000123.1:0-2934 GCA_035560315.1 Terriglobia bacterium
ATGCGGCCTTTCATCATCTGCTCCATCATGGCGCGCTGCTGCGGAGGCAGGTTGGCCATCTCGGCCTCCATCTGTTTCATGGCCTCCTGCATCTGCGACATGGCGCCCTGCATCTGGGCCCCCATGGCCTGCACCTGCGCCGCGGTGAGCTCCAGGTAGGTGCCCTTGGAAGGCTCGGCGAACCACATCACCTGCTTGGCCTTGTCAAAGATGACCACGTACTGGCCTGAGGAGGGGTTGTTGCCCTCAACGCGCAGCTTGTCGGCGTCCAGGTATATGGTTACCGTCTGGCGCGCAGTGGCGTTACCGGGAGTGAGTTCCTGCTGCTTGATCACCGTTCCGGCCAGCGCAGCCGGCGCGAGGCATACGGCCACTGCCATCGAGAGAATAAGGACCTTCATCCAGCACCTCCCCCAAATCGTTGCTTCCGCTCAATGTTATGCGCAACGTGAGGGGAGGTCAATGAAAAGACAAAAACGCCCCCTGTCCACTGTACCGTCCGCAAAGAACTCGCGGCGGTCCCTGAACAGGGGGCGCGGCCGATCAAAAAATGCCGGAGTCAAGCAGTTGGTAGATCATGTCCTGAAGGCCCTGGTCGATCTTGCCGGAGAGCGGCTTGACGAGCTCGCCCTTCTTGAGGTGCTGGTCCACGATGGCATCGGCGTCCTGCTGGTGCACGCCGGCATACCAAACCTTGTCGGGATAAATCACCACATTGGGGCCGTCGTGGCAGCCGCCGAAGCACATATAGGGACGCACTTCCACGTTCTTGAGGCTCGGGTCGGAGTCTTGCTGTAGCCGGGCCTGGAGGCGCTCCATGAGCGGAGTCGCCCCCTTGGTCCGGCAGTCCACGTTCATGCAGACGAAGACATACCGCTTGTCCTCGACCGCCTGCGCCGGGGCAGCCGTTTGTCCGCTGCTCTGTTCGAGCTTGCTGTCGTCTGCCACGCGGCCTAGCGGGCTGGAGCGGAAGCTTGCTGCGGATCCACGATCCAGCCGCCCTCCTTCTCCAGGTTGATGACGAACTGCACGTCCGCCTCGGAAGGCAGAACTTCCTTCAGGTGCTTCTCGTAGTCTTCCTTGGAGAGCAGTTCGCCGTCGACGCTGTAGGTCTGTCCCGCGTACTTGCCGATGCTGCGGTGGAACTTGATGTCGGGCATCTTCAGCTTGGGCTCATCCGGCTTGAGGTTGCGGTTGAGCGAGTCGATGATGGCCGATACTTCCTTGAAGTACTGGTTGCGGGAGACGTCGTTCAACTGGTTCATGTCGGGGGGGCCGTCAAAGAGGTGCTCGTCGTAGCGGCCTTTGATGCCCCACAAATAGGCCCAGTAGGCGGTGGAGGACTCATCCTGCCCGAACAGATCATAGGCAGTGGAGATCCACTTGTTGAAGTACTTCTGGATGATGGTGCTGGGGATGCGCCCGGCCTTGACGATGCGCATCAGCCCGGTGTTGCCGGTGAGCAGGTGGAAGGCCTCCTCCTGCAGCATCGGCCGCATGCTGCGGGCCAGCGGCGCAAAGGCGCTGCGGCTGAGCATGTTGAGCTGGTACTTGCCGTCGCGGTCGATGAAATCCGTGTAAGTGAAGAAGTCCAGCCAGTTGTAGACCGGCTCATTGAAGGAGCCCAGCAGCCGGGTGTTTTCCGAGGCGCGGCGCTGCAACAGACGCTGCGAGCGGGTCTTGCCGGCATCGCCGAAATAGGTGACCAGCAAATAGGCCATCTGCCAGCCGTGGCGCATTTCCTCGCGGTTGACGCGGATCATGGACTCCAGGTCATACCGCGTGGGGGCGCGCTCCAGCAGGTTGCGCTGCTGCTCGACGGAGGCAAACTCGGTGTCGCCCTGGTAGTCGATCAGGTGGATGAGCGCATCCTTGATGCGCTGGTCGGGAATCTCCGAGACCTTCTCCCACTTGCGCTGGCCGGCGAAATGGCCGAACTCGATCTCTTCGGTTTCCAACTCTCCCAGCTTGGTCTCGAAATGATAGTCTTCACCGATCAAGTCGGTGGGATAGCCAATGTCGTCGCGCCATTGATGGAAGACGTCCACCCAGTCGTCGAAGGTCTGAATTCTGGACTTTTTCACTAACATCCTGCTTGCTCCTTTGTGGGCCGCTGACCCCGGTGCCGCTCGCCCCGAGCGGAAATCGCACGCGGCAGGGCGAGGGGGTCCAGACCCGCCGCGCGGGTCTGGCGAACCCTGTGTCTCTCCAGCCAATAGGAATTTTAGTGCAGCTTGACAAACGATGCAAGTGAAATATAATTCCTATAGAGGGTCCGCCCCATGACGCTGGTCCACAAATACGAATCCGGCAGTTTCCTGCAAAGCCTGGGGCGCAAGGTGCGGGCGCTGCGCGTGGCCTCCGGACGGAGCATCCAGGAGCTGGCCGGGCAGGCCGGCCTGTCGCCCCGCTTCCTGGCGCAGGTGGAAGCCGGACGCGGAAACATCTCCGTGGCGCGGCTGGCGCGCATCGCCGCCGCGCTGGGCGCGCCGCTTCCCCGCATCGTCCCGGCCTTCCCGCCAGACCATTCCTTGCGCGGCCATGTCTGGGAGTTCGTCGAGAACTGTTCGGAAGAAGACCTGGAGGAACTGCACCGCTGGCTCTCCCAGCGCCAGAAAAAGATCCTGCCCCGCAGCATCGCGCTGGTCGGGCTGCGCGGCGCCGGCAAATCCACCATCGGCAAGATGCTGGCCCGCCGCCTGGGCATCCCCTTTGTCGAGATCGACGCGCTGATCGAAAAGGAAGCGGGCATGTCGCTGATGGAGCTGTTCTCCATTCACGGGGAGAGCTACTACCGCGAACTGGAGCATCAGGTCATGCAGAAACTGCTGGCCACCTCCCCGCCGGCGGTCATCGCCACCGGCGGCTCGCTGGTAACGGCGCGCGACACCTGGGGGATGGTCCTGCGACAGTGCCACACGGTCTGGCTGAAAG
>DATMAF010000124.1:0-7839 GCA_035560315.1 Terriglobia bacterium
GGTCCACAGGTCCTGGAACCACATGCCGGCGATGAACAGGAAATTCCACGGGTCCTGCCGCCGCTCCAGGCCCACGCCGTAGCTCTTGCCGGTGAGGCCCAGCGACTTGTCGAATTTCTTCCAGATGTCCGACAAGGTCAGGCTCGGCGGCGCCTGGAAGGGGTCGTAGTTGCGCAGCAGCGCCAGCACCATCTGGAGGTTGGAGAGGAACTTCCCGCGGGCCGTGTCGGTGATGACACGCATGTCCTGGAAGAGCCGCTCCACGTTGAGGAACTGCGGAACCGGAGCCCACTCCTTGGTCTTCTTGTTCACCATGACGGCCGTGCCCACGCCGCAGTTCGGATGGCAGGAGCAACTGACCTGCCCCCACTGCGCCTCCGGCCCGTGGATCAGGTCGGCCAGATCCGCAAAGCCGCCCATGGCCGACAGCGGGAACCAGTCGCGGGTCGGCTCGGTCATGCCGGTCTGCCGCTTGACGTCGTGCGCCATGTGCGAGAGCGTGTAGCGCTGCCGCAGGCGGCGCTCGTCGGTTACCTCCTCATCCCGGCCCGTGAAGGAGACCGGCTGGAAGGCGATGAAGGCAATCTTGTTGGGGTTATCGAGGGCAAACTGAATGATGGGCCCCACCTGCTCGTTGTTGACGCCGTTGACCAGCGTGGTCACCAGAATGATCTCGATGCCGGCGGTGTGACAGTTCTCGATCGCCTTCAGCTTCACGTCAAACAGGTTGCCGATGTGCCGGTGCGAGTTGGCGGCGTTGCCGATGCCGTCAAATTGCAGGTACACGTAGCGCAAGCCGGCCTCGTAGGCAGCCTTGGCGAACTCCAGGTCCTGGGCGAAGCGGATGCCGTTGGTGGCCGCCTGCACGCTGTTGTAGCCCACCTTGCGGGCGTAGGCGCAGGCCTCCAGGAAGTAGGGCGAAAGGGTCGGCTCGCCGCCGGAAAACTGCACCGACATCTGCCGGCGCGGCTTGATGGTGATGGCGTTGTCGAGCAGCGTCTTGACGTCCTCCCAGCTCAGCTCATGCACAAAGCCCACCTGGTTGGCATCCATGAAGCAAGGGTCGCACATCATGTTGCAGCGGTTGGTGAGGTCGATGGTCAGCACCGCCCCGCGACCGTGGCGCACCGTGGAGGAGCCGTGATTGTGAAGCTTGGCATCATTGTGTGCCGGCAGGTCGCGGCCCGGAAACATGGCCTCAATGTGGCTCAGGAACGCCGGGTCGATGGCCAGGATGTCCTCAAAGTGGCCGTGCTGCGGACAGTCCTTCACCATCAGGATCTTGCCGTCCCGCTCCAGGATGGTGGCCTTGATCTCGCCGACCTTCTCGTTGAGCAGCGTGGAGAGTTCCTGCTCGCCGTCCAGAATGCGCCGGCGCGCCTCGCGCACGCACACCGGACAGAGCGAGTCGGTCTGGCGCGGCCAGCCGAGCGTCGGCTTGGTCTTCTGATGGGACTTCAGCAGCGGCTTGTCCGACCATTTCGGCGTAAAGGTGTTGTTGGGTTTAAAGCGGTTGAAAAACTGGAATCCTCTCCACGCCGCATCGGCCGCCAGGGTGATCCCTTTGTCCAGATATTTCGCAGGTCTGCGCATGCTGCTTGCCTTTCTTCAGACAGGCGCGGAAGGCGCCTGTCTGCTTTGAGATTGTTTCCTTCGCCGGCCGCTGCCTTGGGAGACTGTCTCGCTCCCGAAAGGCACCGGCGGATACACTCTTGCTTCCCGATCCGGGCCATTATAGGGCGGCGTTGCCGGCGGATGAACGCTTTTTTGCTAAAATGTGCATTTCCAGTGGCGTATGGGAAAAATTCAAGGGTGAACGGAGACCCTGGTTACCCCCTTCGATTCCTTCCCCGGAGTGTTTCGAGGAGCAGGGAGGATAGGATTCTGTGAGGGGTAGACTTTTCCCCTGTCCTCTTTGCGGCTTGATTCCAATCGAGCCAGATGCGAGCAATGACCAAACGCTGGATTCAAGAAGCCGCTTTGCGGCACGGCTTTGACCTCTGCGGTGTTGCCCCGGCCGTGCTCGACGAACGTCACCGGGAGCATTATCGCCGTTGGCTTGACAACGGCTATCACGGCGAGATGCGGTACATGGAGCGGCGCGAGCGCAGAGACCTCGCCACTGTGATGCCCAACGTTCGCTCGGTCATCTGCCTAGCGATGAACTACAACACCGCCTTTCCGCGATCGACAGAGTCTCCGGACCCAACTCGCGGATGGATCGCGCGCTATGCCTGGGGAGACGATTACCACCACATCCTGCGGGAACGAATGGAGAACCTGGTGGAGGAACTGCGCGCGGAAGTCGGAGAGGGTCTGGAGGCCAAAGTTTATGTCGACACCGGGCCGCTGCTGGAACGCGCGTTGGCGTGGGCGGCGGGCCTGGGATGGATCGCCAAGAATACGTGCCTGATCAACGAAGAAATAGGCTCCTGGTTCTTTCTGGGTGAGATCCTGACCAACCTCGAGGTTGCGGAATCGGAGTTCGGCATCCCGGCTCCGGATCGCTGCGGCACCTGCACGGCCTGTCTGGAGGCCTGCCCTACTGGCGCCATCGCCGAACCTTACGTGCTCGACGCCACGCGCTGCATTTCCTATTACACCATTGAAGTGAAGGGCGCCATCCCTGAGCAGATGCGCCCGCAGATGGGACGGCACGTTTTCGGATGCGATATCTGCCAGGATGTCTGTCCCTGGAATCGGTCCCCTGCGCTGACACCGCTGCCTGCCTTTCAGCCCCGCCCGTTCCAGGCTTCCCGGCCGGGCCGGACGGGAGTGACTCCTGACGACGATTCGCCCTCGGCCGTCAACCCGCCGCTGGAGTTCCTGGCGACGCTGAGCGAGGAACAGTTTCATGCGCTGTTTTGCAACAGCCCGGTTCGCCGGCCGAAGTACCGCGGCTTTCTTCGCAATGTGGCGGTGGCCATGGGTAACTCCGGAAATCGGAAGTTTCTTCCCCTGGTCGAGCGCCTCGCGCGGCATCCCGACCCCATCGTGAGAGAACACGCGCAGTGGGCATTGGCCCGGCTCAACAGTGCCGGCCAGTGAATCAGCGTCAGACCGTCAAAGCAACCGGTAACCAGAAGATTTCCTTCCCTCCACACAGGCGAACAATCTTTGAAATTGTACTTGACAAAGATACAGATCGCTCCTAGATTGAAACCAGAGCGCTAGCAAATTCCAAAGCGAGGCGGGAGACCGCGTGAATCTTGTCGAGGTAGCCAAGCAAAAATCGTTAAGCACCGAGGAGAAGTGCATCGCATATCTGGAACGAATGCGCTGGCCCGAGGGAGTCCGCTGCCCGGCATGCGGCCATGATTCTGTTTCCCGATTTGAAACCAAAGCCCGGAATGGCAAAAAGCGCCGCCTCTATCAGTGCCTGGACAAGACTTGCCGGTACCAGTTTTCTCCCACCACCGGAACCATATTTCACGACAGCCACCTGCCGCTCACCAAATGGTTCTCCGCCATCGCCCTGGTCTGCGAGTCCAAAGAGCCGATGTCTATAAACCAGTTGCGCTTGAAGCTGGGCGTTCAGTACAAGACCGCCTCCCACTTGGCCAGCCGCATTCGCCAGGCGATGGAACGCGGCTCCATCGAATTGTCCGCCACCCGCACAGATGCCTTGCCCTCCAAGACTACAGCGACGAAACCGCCAGCGCCCGGAGCCATCTTGGCTTCCCGTTCACTCGATGAGCGCCGGGCGGAGACCAAACAACTTCTGAATCAGATCGTCGGAGTTCCCGGTTCGGGATCGGTTTCCAGCACCACTGTGGATAATTTGCTGGGGATGTTTGTTTCGCTGGCCCAGATGAGCGTCCGGCCACCCCTTTTCTTTGTAAACTACCTAAGAAACAAAGTTTTTACTTGACACAACCTGCGCCTCTCGATAGAATCCCTCCCGTTTACTCCCCCGATTCGAATCTTGGCGGATAAGCGCGGAGGGTTCTTCATGATGCTCAGAAACCGAGTTGTTGCTGTTGGTTTGTTCCTGGTCGCGGCGGGCTTTCCTGCCACCTTGTTGCATGCCCAGGGCTGAGTGGCCGCGCGCATGGGAGCGCCCGTGCTCGGCGCTATCTGCAACGCAGGTCATGAGGTAACGGAAGGCGCGCCCCTGGGCGGACCGGTTACCTCCACCGTCAGCACTGCTGCCCGCTGGACGCTGACCACCGGCTATCGCTGGCAGAACTCCTTCCGGCATTTCCGAGGCGATCACGAAGAACGAGAGCGGATCGAGAACGGAACGGAGGTCGAGAACCGCACCCACATGTTTGACGTGGGGCTGAGCTACCAGATCAATCCGCGCTGGAGCCTGACGGTCAGCGCCCCGATCACGCGAACAGAGCGCACCGCGCATCGCAACGGCACGGTGACCACCAGCGGGGGGCTGGGCGATCTGTCCGTCGGGGCGAAGTTCTGGCTCTTCCGGCCGCCTTCGGAGAACCAGCAGAACATCCAGTTCGGATTCGCGATCAAGCTGCCGACGGGCGATCCGAATGTAACAAACTTTGTCGCGCCCAACGTCATCAACGTAGACCAATCCATCCAACTGGGCGATTCCGGAACCGGCTTCTCCCTGGATTACATGGCCTACAAGTCCATTGGACGCTTCACAGTGTTTTCCACCGGGGCATATCTCTTTAATCCGAAGAACACCCACGCTCCCACCGGCTGGGTGCGCAACGGGAACCCGCCGCCGGGCATCGGCTACCAGGGCTTCTCGCAGCCGGGCACGGTATTTTCGGTGCCGGATCAATACCTGTGGCAGGCCGGCGGGGGATATGCCACGCCGTGGGTTCCGGGACTGGCACTCACCGGGGTTGCCCGCATGGAAGGCGTGCCGGCCCGCGATTTGATCGGACGCGAAGATGGTTTCCGGCGCCCGGGCTACGCCGTCTCGGTCGGTCCGGGATTCATGTATCAGCGCGGCAGAAACACCTGGTCCGCCAGCGTGCCGATTGCCGTCAAGCGAGACCGCACGCGCAGCGTGCCGGACATTCGCAACAACTCGCACGGCGATGCCGCGTTTGCCGACTTTCTGCTGCTGATCGGCTATTCGACCTCGTTCTAGCGCAGGAGAACCGCCGTTGCGCATTCGCTCCACATGGTTTGCGGCCGCCGTGCTGCTGATTGTTTTCGTGCCAGGCGCGCCGTTGGGCGAAAGCCAGGAGGCCGCACGGCCGCCGGCGTCGGTCCTTGAGCTTGCCGATCACACCGGACAATGGCAGCGCCTGGCCGATTATCGCGGCAAGGTCGTGGTGCTGAACTTCTGGGCCACCTGGTGCGGCCCCTGCGCCAAGGAAATGCCCATCTTCGTCGAGGCGCAGAAGCGCTACGGTCCGCGCGGGGTGGTCATCCTGGCTGCTTCTCTGGACGCCGAAGAAACCAAAGCCCAGATTCCGGAATTCATGCAGAAGTACAAGATGAATTTCCCGGTGCTGGTGGGCGCGACCGTCGATCACCTTCACCTGCTGGCCATGGGGGATGGTTTGCCGGGCACCGTCTTTCTGGATGCCGAAGGGCGAGTCTTCGCGCGCATCTTCGGGGAAGCAAAAAAGAAAGATGTTTTTGAACGGATCGAGTGGCTGCTGGGCGAGCGCAAAGGGAAAAATCCCAAGCCTCCCAAGCCAATTCTGGGCAAGATCACCCTGGCGCCGGAACCTCCCCCTGCCGAACCGCACCCCGCTCCCTAGCGGGCGCCGCTAGCCAAAGCGATCGGGAACCCTCCCCCTCTTCTGGCGCCCGCACCACCAAACAGCCGCGCCTGCTTTTGACTTTGCGGGACGGCTGCCCTAATATCGAATGTTTCCCAAAGCGAACCGGATCTCCTGTTTTTCCAAGCAGAGCGAGGAATCTGCTTTCGCCGACAGGAAAGCAAGTGTTTTGTCTTCCTCAATGGCAACGGGACGTTCAGGGCCTCTTGACGGAGCATCCGAGGGACAGGTGTGAGACGCGATGAAGATCGTGGTGGCCGAGCGAATCTCTAAAAAGGGCGTGGACCTGCTGCGCGCCGAGCCGAAGTGGCGGGTGGTGGAAACCGAGCCGGCTCGCGAAAAGCTCCTGCCGGAGCTGCGGGACGCCGATGCGCTGCTGATCCGCAGCGCGGTGCAGGCCGATGAGGCGCTGCTGGAGGCTGCGCCCCGGTTGCAGGTCATCGGCCGCGCTGGAATCGGCGTGGACAACGTGGACATCGAGGCCGCCACCCGCAAAGGCGTGCTGGTGATGAACACCCCCGGGGGCAACGCCGTCAGCGTTGCCGAGCACACCCTTGCGCTGATGCTGGCGATGGCCCGTTCCATCCCTCAAGCCAATGAATCCATGCACGCCGGCCGGTGGGAGAAGAAACTCTTCGAGGGCCGCGAACTGCGCGGCAAGACGCTGGGCCTGCTGGGCCTGGGGCGCATCGGCGTCGAGGTGGTCAAACGGGCCCGCGCGCTGGAGCTGGAAATCATCGCCCATGATCCGTATGTTGCGGCGCTGGTGGCGCGCGACCTGAACGTGGCCCTGGTTTCCCTGGAGGAGTTGCTCACCCGTTCCGACTATCTCAGCCTGCACACGCCGCTGACGGCGGAAACCGAACGCATCATCAACGCGTCCACCCTGCGCAAAATGAAAAAAGGGGTGCGCATCGTCAACTGCGCCCGGGGCGAGTTGATCGACGAGGAGGCCCTGGCCGAGGCCGTTCGCAGCGGGCACGTGGCTGGCGCGGCGCTCGACGTCTTTGCCGCCGAACCGCCCAAGAACTCTCCGTTTCTTACGCTGCCGCAGGTTCTGCTGACCCCCCACATTGCCGGCTCCACGGCGGAGGCCCAGGAAATCGTCGGCTACCGCATCGCCGAGCAGGTGCGCGACTACCTGAAGCAGGGCGTTATCGTGAACGCCGTCAACATGCCGGCGATTCCCGCCGAGGAATATCGCGCCCTGCGGCCGTATCTGGATTTGGGGGAGCGGCTGGGCCTGTTCCTGGCCCAGATCGCCTCCGGCCCGGTGGCGGCTGTGGAGATCCGCTACAGCGGTAAGCTGGCGGAAATGAACACCAACTTGGCCCGCAACGCGGTGCTGAAGGGGCTGCTCAACCACATCCTGGACGAGAAAGCCAATATCGTGAATGCCGTGGCCATTGCCGAAGCGCGCGGCATCCGCATTCAGGAGACGCGCGCCCAGCGGACGCAGTTTGTCGACTCCCTGCGCGTGGCAGTGAAATCCGATGGCCAGGAAGCCTCCGCCGAGGGCACCATTCTGCACGGCGCCGAGCCGCGCTTGCTGGCCTTCGATGGCATCAATGTGGAGTGCCCGCTGGAGGGCGTCTTGATCGTCCTGAAGAACTGGGACGTGCCGGGCGTGATTGGCAAGGTGGGCACCCTTCTGGGGCGGCGCAACATCAACATCGCCAATTTTTCGCTGGGCCGTGAGCGGCGGCCGCGGGGCAAAGCCGCCACGGAGCCGGTGGGGGCGGTCTGCGTGGTGCAGGTGGACGGCACGGTGCCTCCGGCGGTGATCAAGGAACTGTCCCGGATTCCCGCCAATACCTTCGCGCGGCTGGTGGTGCTGAATCTTTGAGGGGCGGCGCCTCCGGTCTTCAATACTTTACAGCCGGCGGGGGAGTATGGTACTGTCAAGGCGTACACCGGATCGAAGGAAGAAAGGCTGTTGGAGAGAATGCCCCTGATTAGCGCGCAGAAAGCCCCGATCATTGGAAAGTACCGGGTGCATGAGAAAGACACCGGCTCGCCGGAAGTGCAAATCGCCTTGTTGAGCGAGCGCATCGGCCAGCTAACGGAGCATTTCAAGACTCATACGAAAGACCACGCTTCGCGGCGGGGCTTGCTGATGATGGTG
>DATMAF010000125.1:0-2993 GCA_035560315.1 Terriglobia bacterium
CATGCCGATTGGCAAGACCGCCGAGGCCATTCAGGCCCTGGAACAAGTGCACCGCCTCGACCCCAAGGATGAATCCGCACAGCTGGCCTTGGGGCAGGCTTACCTTGCCGGCGGCCAGTTTGCCAAGGTGCTGGCTTTATGGAAGGAACTGCCGGAGGAGAAGACAAGCCAGGAAATTCTCAGCATGTTGGTGAAGGCGAACCTGGCGGAGAAGCAGACGCAGAAGGCCGAAGCCCAGGTCTGGAAGTTGATCCCGGCGTCGCCGGAAGCCCTCGGTCTGCTGTTTGAGGTAGCCCGCCAGTATGTCGAATTGAACCAGAACCAAGCCGTGGCGCGCCTGCTCAAACAGGTTGAGGAGACGATACTCCGCTCCCACCCCTCCCATGAGTGGGGCGCGCTGGTACAAAAGCTGGCCTCGCTCCCCTATCAAAGCATTCCGGCCCTGGAATCGCTGGCGCGCTTGCTGGACCGGCTGCACTATGACAGTCCCCTGGCCGAGGTCCTGAATCGCCTGTTTGATCAGTATTTCGATTCGCAGCAATACGCCGGGGCGGGCGAGGTGCTGGAGCGGCTGATTGATATCGACCCCTACAACCCGGAGGCGACCGCCAAATTGAAACGGCTGGAGGGCAAGGCCGATTCCTCGCTGCTGCGGGAACTGTACGGCCGGCTGGAGGGCGTCGCCCGGCCTTCCGGGATCAGCGAGGGAAGCGCATCCATCTCCGCAGCCGCCTCTGCGATGGAGGAACCCCCACCGGAGGGGGAAGCGGCGGGAGGAACCAAAGGGGCCGAGGTGGGCACCAGTTCCCTCAAGGATCTGATGCTGCAAGCGGAAATCTTCATGCAGTACGGCATGGAGGACAAAGCCCGCGAGCGCATGGAGCGGATTGCCAAGCTGTTTCCGGGCGAGGAGAACCGCAATAAGGACCTCGCCCGGCTCTACAAAAAGATTGGCGTTTCCCCCGCTCCGGCCCCGGCTGCGGAGAGCGCCGAGATCGCGGCGCCGGTGGCCGAGTCGCGGGATTTTCAAGCGGACCTGAAACGCGTTTCGGAGATCAGCCGCGACCTGTCGCGGCAAAGCACGGTTAAGTCCATCCTCTATACGGCGGTGAATGAGATCGGCAAGCACTGGCAGGTGAGCCGCTGCGTGGTGGGGCTGGCGACTCCCAAGCGTCCCCCGACCATGGCCATGGAGTATCTGGCCCAGGGAATCCCGGCCTCCGACGCCACCAATCTGGGCAAGCTGGTGATGGGATTGCAGCAGGCCAACGCTGGCAAAACGCGGCCGCTGGTGGCGGAGAACGCGGCCGAGTCGCCCGCCGTGGCCGGCTTGCAGGAAACCCTGAAGGCCCTGCGGGTGGATTCGCTGGTGGCCGTTCCACTGCGCGATGGCGACCAGGAGATCGGCATGCTCGTCCTGGAGCAGTGCGGCCAGCGGCGCAGTTGGCGCGGCAATGACCTGGCGGCCCTGGAGGCGCTGGCGGAGCAAGTGGTGCTCGCCATCGCCAATGTGCGTTTGCGAAACCTCATGAAGGCGCTGGCGGTGACCGATGAAAGCTCCGGACTGCTGCACCGCGATTCCTACATCACCTGCTTGCTGTCGGAAGCCGAGCGCATGCGGACGCAGAAATCCCCCCTCAGCGTCGTGCTGCTATATTTTTCTTTGGGCGATGGCCAGAGTTCCGAAGCGTCCAAGGCAGAGCCCCAACTGCGGGGGGCCGCCAACGGCAAGGGGTTGGAGGAATTTCTGCAAAAATTCGCTGGCTCCATCATGAGCCAGTTGCGGCAGAACGACATGGCCGTGAAGTATGGTTCAAACACGCTGGCCCTGATTCTGCCCGGGGCGCTCGGCAAGGACGCGACGACGGTCGCGGCGAAGATGCGGCGGCTGGCGGCTGCCACGGCCGGCGATTCCCCCCTTCCGGTCCCGCGCATGGCGGCGGGCATTGCCGAAGCGATCCGCGAGGGAGCCATGGACAGCACCGACCGGGTCACGGAACTCATCAACCGGGCGGAGCGGGCGCTCGACGAAGCGCGGCGGGAAGGGCCGGAGGCGGTCAAGATTTTGGAACCTCCCGTGCTGCCACGATAGAAACTGAGCGGCACGCGGCGGCATGGCGGAGAAAGCAGGGTGCATGGAGATTCGGGAAGTCGGAGTCATCGGCTGCGGGCTGATGGGTTCGGGCATCGCGCAAGTCGCGGCTACCGCGGGCTTTTCGACCATCGTCGTCGAGGTGAATCAGGAGCTTTGCGACCGCGGCATCGCCAACATCGAGAAACAATTGGACCGCCTGGTGCAAAAGGGGTCCCTGCAGCCGGAGGAACGGGCGGCCATTCGCGCCCGGCTGCAGCCGACCATTCGCAAGGAGGCGCTGGCGAACTGCGACCTGGTTATCGAAGCGGTTATCGAAAATCTGGAAGAGAAAAAGAAACTGTGGCAGGCGCTGGATCCGATTCTGCCCCGCCGCGCCATCCTGGCAAGCAATACCTCCTCGCTCTCCATCACGGAGATGATGCGCTATACCAGCCGGCCCGAACGGTTCCTGGGAATCCACTTCATGAATCCCGTGCCGGTAATGAAGCTGGTGGAGATCATCCGCACGGTGGCCACGGACCGGGAGGTGTTCGAGGCCGCGGAGCAGTTTGTGAAGGCGCTGGGCAAGACTCCGGTGCGCACGTCCGACCGGCCCGGCTTCATCGTAAACCGCTTGCTTATTCCTTATCTGCTGGATGCGATCCGGGCGCTGGAGCAGGGGACCGGCTCCATCCAGGATCTGGACCGTTCCATGCAACTGGGCTGCGGGCATCCGATGGGGCCGTTCACGCTGGCGGACTTCATCGGCCTGGACACCACCTACTACATCGCCAATATCCTCTTTGAAGAGTTCCGGGAGCCGCGGTTCGCTCCGCCGGGGCTGTTAAAGCGGCTGGTGCTGGCGGGGTGGCACGGCCGCAAGACGGGAAAAGGATTCTACGACTATTCCGATCCGGCG
>DATMAF010000126.1:0-8681 GCA_035560315.1 Terriglobia bacterium
TGCTGGAAGCGGATTTACGCTACGGCTTCCCGCAGGATCGGTGCTATACTCCCGAAGACGCCCCCCGCAGCGTCCTTTTGGGCGGATCCTCCGATCTTCGAGTGGATGCGAAAGGTTCGCATGGTGGCCGACGAATCCCCCGCCGCACCGCCCTCCACAGCCGATCGCAGGCAGCACCGGCGCGTCGCCCTGCTGACCCAGGTGGAAGCCCGGGGGTCAGAGGATTTCGTGGTGGGAGAATCCCACGACATCAGCGAAGGGGGCCTCTCGGTCGGCGCGGCCAGAACGTTCGTGTGCGGGACGGAAGTGGTGGTGCGATTCTATCTGCCGCCCTTTCCCCCCGGCTATTTCGCAGAGATCGAGGGAATGATCGTCTGGACCGTTACGGCTCATTCGATGGGCATCCGGTTTCTGAAACTCTCCGAACCCACACGCCAGGCCATCGTCCGCTATGTCCGGCTCGACGGCAACATCACCGAGAAAGGTTTTCTCTAGCCGGGCATGGCGGCTCCGAGCGCTCCCCCCGCGTACTGCTCCCGGTCAATCACGTAAAGATAGCCGGTGCGGGCGGCCTCAATGCTGATGCGAATCCGCTCTCCCTCCGCAAGGGGCAGGCGGGAGCCGAGACGCACAGGGGTCCACTGCTCGCTCGAGAGGGAGGAGAGAATGCGAATATCCCGGTCGTCGCCCGGCTGTGAGGGGCGCAGCCTCCAGATGGTTACGCCAACCAGCGCCTCGTTTGCCGGCGAGGGATTCGCGGCCGGGGGAGCGGGAGGGGCGGAACCCGGCTTCGATGCCGGACGCTGCCGGAGGAATTGGGTGTTCCAAAGCTGCCGCGTGTGGTCCTCCGGGGGCGGCATTTGCGCCGCCTGCTGCGCCCACACGAGACCGGCCGAAACCCACAGCAGTGCCCCGGCAATGCACTGCGCACTCCGCGGGGGCCACCGGGTTGCCGGAGAAAACCAGCGCCATGCCGTCGCCGGTGGGCAGGCTGATGAGCTGGCCGGCGTTCTGCGCCTTGCGATAGGGGGCGGTGCCCGAAACGATCTGTTGCAACCGGCGGAGCAGTTGCGTTTGGTGGTCCATGGGCAGCAGCGAGTATCCGACAATGTCCATGAACAGCACGTGGGCGACTTCCAATTCCGGCGAAGCGGCGGAAGGTCCGCCGGGGGCGGACACGGAGGGCTCCCCATTGGCTCTGCCCTGGGGGTCCGGCATGGACACGGGCTCACTCATACCGCCGCTTGCATCTCCGCAAAGGTTCCTCCGCACGCTCCCGCCGGATCGCTGCCGGCCCTGCCGGAGGCCGGCCCGGGTGATGGCTGGTTCGATCATATTTCCATTTGCCCCCTGGAACAAGGGGCGGTCTCAATGGCCGGGCCGGAGTGCGATCCGGCTGGCATTTTGTCGCCGGCGATAGCACCTGTGGAGCGACAGCGATCTTGCCGAGACATTATCAACGGACTGGCCGGCTGCGGTTCCGGAGCCGCCGGAGGCGGCGCGGCTGCGCGCGCCAAGCCGCCGCTGCGCGAAGACCGAAGTTCGGCTATCCTGGAAGAGACGACTTCCCGGAGCGCGAGAGAGGGCACCCACAATGAATAGCGACAGCGCGGTGTTTGGCGGAGGCTGTTTCTGGTGCACAGAGACCGTCTTCGAGCGTCTGAAAGGCGTGTTGTCCGTCATGCCCGGCTACGCCGGCGGACAGACTGCCAACCCCACCTACGAACAGGTTTGCAGCGGCAGAACCGGTCATGCGGAAGTCGTCAAGATCGATTATGATCCCCGGCAGATTTCCTTCCGCGACCTGTTGGCGGTTTTCTTTGCGACTCACGATCCCACTACGCTCAACCGGCAGGGCAATGACATCGGCACGCAATATCGCTCCATCATTCTTTATGCCAGCGCAGAACAGAAGCAGGAGGCGGAAGCGTTCCTGCGCGAACTGGCCGAATCGGGGAAATTCCCGCGGCCGGTCGTTACGGAGCTGAAACCGCTGGAGGCATTCTATCCCGCCGAGGAGTATCACCGGCAATACTACCGGCGCAACCAGAGCCAGCCCTATTGCCAGTTTGTGATTGCGCCCAAAGTGGACAAGCTCCAGCAGCGATTCCGGGAACTGCTCAAGCCCTGACCGCACCGCGCGGCCTGCGGCATCGTCCCCTGACCACGGTTCCCTTCCCGCTCCTCATTTCAGAGGCGCAGATCCAACGCTCGGTCCGGAGGCTGGCCCGGCAAATGGATCGCTCTGCCCGCGCGAACCGTTCCTGAGGGGCTATGGCCTGGACTGCAACGGCCCAACCATCCCCTCGACGGAAGGCGGGGGCTCAATTCGCGGAACGGCGGGGGGCCGCCGTGGCAGGGAGAAAGTTCCGCGCGTCCTGCCGCCGATGGACGAGGGAGACCTGTGGCTGCTGTACGGGGGAATCGGGCTGGGCGTCCCGCTGCTGATGCTGGAGGCCTGGTGCCGTCACACATCCGGCGGCCGCAAAGGCGTCTTCGGAACTATCCTTGCCCTCATCGCCAGCTTCTTCTGACAACGCGATCACCGTCTGCGCCGGAAGGGGCCGCGCCGCGGTTTGCTTTTCGCCAGGGGTGGCGAAGGTAGTGCTCGAGGAAGCATTCCAGTCCTTTTGGACTGCAAATCGGCTGGTGCTGGAGGGGGGAGTCGAACCCCCATGACCACAAGGGCCGCCAGATTTTGAGTCTGGTGCGTCTGCCAGTTCCGCCACTCCAGCGGTGAAAAAAATGCGGGACGGACTGCCAGGGAATTCTAGCAGATTCAGGGACGGCCAACAATTGGCGGCCGGGCGCTAGCCGACCACTTCGTAGTGTTTGACCTGCACCTTGGAGACGCCCATCAGGCCGCGCGTGTGTTTCAGGATTTCCTGATGTCCCGGCCCGGCGCGGTAGCGGTCGATGGCTTTCTGATCCCGCCAGGTTTGCAGCGAGACCAGCTCTCCGGGATGGTCGAGACTGCGCAGGAACTGTTCGCTGAGGCAGCCGGGCTGCTGAATCATTACCGGCGCGCACGAAGCTTTCCAGATTCGCTCTGCTTCCGCCGCCTTTTCCGGGGGCACTGTTACGAGAACCATGCGGGCAACCATACGCTCCGCCTCCTCCCTTTTGCTTCTGCATTATGGTAACCCAAACCTGGATTGTGGCGGGAAACTCCCGGCTTGGCGGGGAGAGATTTCCTGCCGGATTCCGGCGCTCATTGGGTAGAATTCTTGGATAGAATCCCCAGAGCGGCCGGCCACCGCCGGAACCAGGCCAGGGAGGCAGAGGCAATGCGGAAGAGCATAGGATTTTGGGTCTTGATCGTGGCGGGTCTGTCTGTTGCGCGGGCGCAATCTCCGATTCCCGAGGAGTTGATTGCGTATCCCCAATGGATCCTGCACAACGGCAAGATTCTGACGGTGGATCAGAATTTCAGCATTGCGGAGGCCGTCGCCATTCGCGATGGCAAGTTCCTGGCCGTCGGGCCAAGCCAGCAAGTGCTGCGCCTGCAAGGGCCGGAGACCCGCGTGGTTGACCTGCAAGGCCGGATGGTGATCCCCGGCATGATCCAGACCGATGCCGACAACGATTTTGTCGGCGGCAACCTTTACAAGGAAACACTGATCGGGGGCAAGATTTACGGCACCTTGCGGGAGGTGAAGACCCGCCAGCAGATCCTTGACGAGGTGAAGAAGCAGGTGGCCGCGCGGCCCGCCGGCGAGATGCTCTATTTCCGCGTCGCGGAGGAGGGCGAGGAGGCCATGCGGATGACCAAGGCTGACCTCGACCCGGTCTCTCCCAACCACCCCGTGGCGGTCAACGTCTCTTCGTTTGACATGGTGGTGAACTCCCGGATGCTGGACAAAGTGCTCGAGGTTCTGCCGGGCGGCGCCTCCCATGCTTCGGTTTTGAAGGGTCCCGACGGCCAACCGAACGGGCAGATCTTCGGGTTCGCGATGGGGGTGGCCGGCTGGGACCTGCGTCCCTGGCCGAAGATCGATGAAGCGATCATTCAAGAGCAGAAGGAGATGTTCGCCAACCTGCACAAGCGCGGAGTAACGTCCATGGTGGCGCACATGCAGGGCTTCGGATTGTCGATCCTCAACGTCCTCTATCATCGCGATGAACTGACCATGCGGGTCTTTGCGGCCCATGATTTCATGCGCCAGAATCCCAACGCGGAAGCCTATATGCGTCGCATCGGCAACCTGATGAACTTCGGCCTCGGCGACATGGTGCAGATTGTCGGGGTCGGCCTCTCGGCGATGGATGGCGACGCGCCCAACGGCAGCGCCCTGACCGTCCGTCCCAAAGTCAGCAGCGGTGGATTTGCCTTCGGCCCCAACGGGCACAACGTCTGGACCAGTTACGGCCCCTTGAGCACCACCATCCCCAAGGAGCAGACCGAGTGGAGCAGCCTGCTGACGGCCATCAAGTATGGCTGGAGCAGCACCGGGATTCACAACGTCGGGGACCTGGCACGGCAGATTTGGATGGAAGGCATCGAGGCCGGGCTGAACAGCCCTGACCTGGTGCTGCGCCCGCAGTTCCGCCCCTTCGGTCTGGATCACAATCTGTTCTGGATGCCGGACCAGTATGAGCAGGTCAAGAAGCTCGACATGCGCTTCGGCCTGGGCAAGTTTCAGACCAACGGCGCGGCGCAGTCGATGCAGCTTTATGGCGAGCGCATCCACAACGTGCAGCCGGTGCCGGAACTGCTGCGGAACAACTTGAAGGTGCACCTGGAGGGAGCCGATTTTACGACCCTGGAGCGGTACATCACGCGGGCCGATGACCGCGGCCGGCTGTGGGGGCCGGATCAGGCCATCGACCGCCCCACGGCGCTGCGCATGGTCACCATCTTCGCGGCGCGGTTCATTGGCGAAGAGAAGAATCTCGGCTCGATCGAAAAGGGTAAGCGAGCGGACCTGGCAGTGCTGGGCGCGGACTACCTGACCGTCCCGGCCGACAAGATCAGCGACATCCCGGTCGACGCCACAATGGTGGGCGGAAGGATTGTCTATGGCAGCTTGTAGAGCAGCCGCGCCGCTGGCAGCCCTTCTGTTGACGGTCGCTGCGGCGTTCTGGCCGCTGGCGGCCGCGGCTCAGGAGCCGGAGGCCGGCGCCCCGGCCCGCGACACGGACTTCACCTTCACGCTTTCCAAAGTGATCGGCCAGCCCGGCTTCGAGGTCAGCGTTCCGGTGCTGTTTGGGAGGAAGGCCGGGACGAGGAATGTCGGCAGCCTCCGCGCCCGCATCAGCTACCCGGCGGCGGCTTTGAAATTCAATCGTATCGAGGACGCGTACCTCTCCCGACGGGTGAAACTCGAGGTCAAGGCCACCGAGTCCAGCGCCGATCCGGCGACCAGCGCCCTGCTGATGGAGTTCCGGTTGCCGGACCCGCAAGGGACCCAGTTCCCCAGCGGCCACATCGCGACGCTCTACTTCAATATCGCGGAAGGAGCCGCCGACCAGGTCATCCACCTGAATCCCGCCGTATGGATCGACGACGTGCAGGTGAAGGAAAATGATCCCCAGACGCTGATTGAAGTGGGCGAGGTGCGCATTGCCAAGGACCCGGTCATGGTCGGCTGTTTCTTCTTCTCGCACTGAAGCCGTGGTGGGGAGCGGGCGGGGAGTCACCGCACTTCGGATTTCCAGCCGGACGAGGTGAGCATCTTGCCCGTCACGGCTTTCGATTCATCCGATGCCAGATAGACGAAGACGTCGGTGACCGACTCCGGTCTGCTGCCGGCAAAGCCCGTCAGCTTGGTGGCGACGGTTCCGGGGTCGACGGAGTTGACGCGGATGCGATGCGGCCGCACCTCGGCCGCCAGCGCCTGGGTGAAGCCCTCCAGCCCCCATTTGGACGCCGAGTAAGCGATGAAGTTGGGATAGGCCATGCGGCCGATCATCGAGGAGACGTTAATGATGGAGCCGCCTTTCTGCTGGATCATCAAGGGAAGCACGGCGCGGGTGACCAGGAACACCCCGCGCAGGTTCACGGCGATGGTGTAGTCCCATTTCTTCACCTCCAGTTCCCAGGCGGAACTGGCGCGGGTCATCACGCCGGCGTTATTGACCAGGACGTCGATCCGCCCAAACCTCTTCTTCACATTGGCAATCAGGTCCGCGACGGATTCTTCCAACGAGACGTCGCAGACCCAGCCATCGCCTTCAGCGCCCAGGGCGCGAATTTCCCCTACGACTTTGGCGATCTCCGCCGCGGTGCGGGCGCAAATGGCGACCTGGCCGCCCTCGCGCGCGCAAGCCAGGGCCACGGCCCGGCCAATGCCTCGGCCGCCGCCGGTAATCAGAACGACTTTGTCTTTCAGCTTCACCACGGGGTCTTGCGCAACGCCGCGGCTATTTCCCGGGCGGGGTCAATCCGGGCCGCTCCATCTCAAAGCGCTCCCGCGTGGTGCAGTACTGGTTTCCGCCCATGCGGCCCACAAGGTCCAGCAGTTGGCCATCGATGCGCCCGTCGCGCAGGACCTCCTCGGCCAGATGCACGCAAGCGATTTCGCCGATCACCAGACTGGCGCCGGCTTTCTCCGTCCCGAAGTCGAGAATCTGCACCACCGTGCACTCGAAGCTGACGGGGGATTCCGCCACCTGCGGCGCGCGCACCAGCCGGGAGGGGCGCTTGGTCAGGCCCGCCACGTCGAACTCGTCCACGGAGGCTTCGTATTCTCCCGCCGTTAAATTCATCTGCTCGGCGAGCGAACGCGGAACCACGTTGACGACAAATTCGCCCGTTTCCCGGACGTTCCGCAACGTGTCTTTCACGCCGGTGCCGCGCGCTTCGCGCAATTCTTTGGCGCGGATGCCGGGGCAGAAGGCCAGCAGCGGCGGAGTGCCGCACAGCGCGTTGAAGAAGGAAAACGGCGCCAGGTTCGGAACTCCTTGTTGGTCGATCGTGGAGACCCAGGCAATGGGTCTCGGCACCACGCTGGCAATGAGCAAACGGTAAAACTCGCGGGGCGCCATTTCCTGCGGTCGCACATCCATAACAGACTCCCGTCGCCTGTGATTTTCCTCAAAAACTTTGGTGGCTTTCCGCCCCAGACCAGCATTAAACCAGAGGAGCGCGCGGGTTGTCCAATCGGGGCGGGGTTCGGCCGGCGCGCCCGGAGGCGGTTCCCTCCAGCCGGCGCCGCCGAAGCTGTATTTGTTCGCCTTTTATTCCCCTGCTATAATTGCAGGCATCCCAAAACGAGGGGGCGGCGTTTGCTCTCCTGCTTTCATCCCGCGGTGGCCGAGTGGTTTGCAGCCGCCTTTGGCGCGCCCACCGAGCCGCAACGGCTCGGCTGGCCGGCGATCCAAGCCGGGACAGACACGTTGATCGCGGCTCCGACCGGCTCGGGCAAAACGCTGGCGGCATTTCTGGCCGCTATCGACTCGCTCGTCCGCCAGGGCGTCGCGGGAACCCTGCGCGAGCAAACCCAGGTGCTCTACGTCTCGCCCTTGAAGGCCCTCAGCAACGACATCAAGCAAAACTTGTCCCTCCCGCTCGACGGCATCCGCCGGACCCTTTGGAAGCAAGGCGTGATGGCCCCGGAGATTCGCACCTGGGTCCGCACCGGCGACACGCCCCAGTCCGAGCGGCAGAAAATGCTGCGCCACCCCCCGCACATTTTGGTGACCACGCCGGAGTCGCTCTACCTGCTGCTCACGGCCGAAAAAAGCCGTCCGCTGCTGCGCTCCATCCGCACGGTGATCGTTGATGAGATTCACGCCGTGGCCCGCGACAAGCGCGGCTCACACCTGGCGCTGAGCCTGGAGCGGCTGGATGCGCTGGCGGTGAAGAAGCCCGTCCGCATCGGCCTGTCCGCGACGCAGAAACCGATCGAGGAGGTCGCCCGTTTCCTGGTGGGGACGGAAGGAATCGCCGCGGACGGCACGCCGCGCTGCGCCATCATTGACACCGGCCACTCCCGGACGATGGAGCTGAACATCGAGACGCCCTCGTCGCCGCTGAGCGCCGTCTGCTCCAACGAGACCTGGGAGGAGATTTACGACCGCATCGCGCGGCTGATTGCGGCGGAGCGGACCACGCTGGTGTTCGTCAACACCCGGCGGCTGGCCGAGCGCGTGGCCATGCACCTGAGCTCCCGGCTCGGCGAAGAACGCGTCGCGTCGCATCACGGCAGCCTGTCGCGCGCGCAGCGGCTGCGCGCCGAGCAGCGGCTCAAGTCCGGGCAGTTGAAGGCGCTGGTGGCCACCGCCTCGCTGGAACTGGGAATCGATATCGGCTCCGTCGATCTGGTGATTCAGATCGGCTCGCCGCACTCCATCGCCACGTTATTGCAGCGGGTGGGCCGCGCCGGCCACGCGCTGGGAGCGACGCCGCGGGGGAAACTGTTTGCCCTCAGCCGCGACGAACTGGTGGAGTGCGCCGCGCTGCTCCGCGCCGTCCGGCGCCGCCATCTGGACCGGCTGGCGATCCCCGACAAGCCGCTCGACATTCTGGCCCAGCAGATCGTCGCCACCGCCGCCTCCGCTCCCGCCAGCGAAGGCTGGAGCGAAGAGCAGCTCTACCAGCTTTGCCGCCGCGCCTACCCCTACCGCAATCTGACGCGCGAAGAGTTCGATGAAACGGTGCAGATGCTGGCGGCCGGATTTTCCACCCGCCGCGGGCGCAGCGGCGCGCATCTGCACTATGACGCCATCGGAGGCCGCAT
>DATMAF010000127.1:0-13520 GCA_035560315.1 Terriglobia bacterium
CATATCCAGGCTCTTGGCCGCTTCCCGCACAATGGCCACCGTGATCCGCCGCGATTGCAGCGCGAAGCCCGCCTGCAAGGCGTTATCACAGAGCGTATTGATCACGCGCGGAATGCCTTTCGAATACTCGTGGATGACATGCATCACCGGCGGCGAGAACACCTCCTGATGGGGAAGCCCGGCCTGCTTCATGCGATGATTGATGTACTCGCAGACTTCCTCGGCTCGCAGCGGTTCCAATTGGCAGAAATAGCTGACCCGCTGCTTCAACTGCCGGAATTCGGGGCGGCGGATGGTGTCCATCAGCTCCGGCTGGCCGGCCATGATGATTTGCAGCAGCTTGCGCCGCGGCGTCTCCAGGTTCGTGAGCAGCCGGATCTCCTCCAGCAGTTCCGCCGAAAGCCGCTGGCCTTCATCCACGATCAGCAGCGGGGGGCGTCCCTCCTGCTGATTCTTAAGCAGGGCCTCTTGCAGGGCAAACAACTGCTGGCTCTTCAGCGTGGAACTGCACTGCACGCCCAGATCCGTCAAGATGTAGTCGTAGAACTCCTCCCGCCTCATGGTCGGGTTGGTGCAGATGGCGGTTGTAAACTTCCGCTTCTCAAGCAGCTCCATGAGCGTGTACAGCAGCGTGGTTTTCCCGGTCCCCACCTCGCCGGCCAGCACCGTCAGCCCCGGCCGCGTCAGGGCGCTATAGATCAACCCGGAGAGCGCTTCGCGGTGCTGGGGCGCCATGTAGACAAACTGCGGGTCCGGCGTCAGGCTGAACGGATCTTCCTTCAGGTTGTAGAATTCCCTGTACACGTTGCTCCCTAGAAACGCACCAGTTGGAAGTGGTAGGCCACCAGCACGCCGGCAACCAGCGCCACCACGATGGCGGTGGCGGCGCCCGCAAGAGCCAGGCGTTTCCGCCGGATCTTGTCCGCCCGGGTATAGATGATGGGAATGACGCCCAGCACGGGAACGCCAGTAGCCGCCAGCACCTGCTGGGAAATGGTAATGGAGAAGCCGAGAAACTCGGTCGCCAGCGCCAGCGCCAGGCCCAGCGCCAGGCCGGCGGCGCTGCCGACCGCATTAATCATCAGGCGGTTGGGCCGGGAAGGCTTTTCCGGAACCTGTGCCGGGTCGAGAATCATGAATTTTTCGCCCTTCTGCCGCACCTCAAGCTGCGCTGCTTCCTCGGCCGCGAGTTTCTTCGCCAGCAGATCGCTGTAATGCTTCTTCGACATGTCGTACTGGCGCACCAGGTCCGCCATCTCCTGCTCCCGGATAGGCACCGTCTCGACGCGCCGCTGATAGTCGGCGATGGACTTTTCCACTTCCGCCTGCGACCGCTTCTGGAGCGCGATTTCCTCGTCCAGTGCGGCGATCTGCGCCTCCAGGGTGGAGGCGGTCGTGGCCGCCGGGGCGCCAGGACGCGCTGAGGCGAGCACCGGAAGGGTTCTGGCGGACAACGCCTGTTCGGCTTCCTTGCGGTTGATTTCGCGGGTTTCCTCGAGCTCTCGTTTCACCCGCAAGACATCGGGATGATTCGGTCCGTAGCGGCTGGTCAGCTCCGCCAGGCGGCGTTCGTATTGCAACTCCCGGGCATTGGCGCCCTCCGCCGGCGCGACGGCGGTTTCTGAGCCGTCGGAAGCTGTGGCGGACGCTGCCGCGGCCGCTTCGCGCTGGCTGTCCAGCAGGGCCTGCAAGTAACTGCGCTGCTGTTGGGCGCGGTTCTGCGCATCCACGATGATTTGCAGCCGCGACTGTAGCTGTCCCAGAATTTGTAAATTGGCGTTTTGCTGATCCGGCATCTCTCCCACATGCTTCAGCTTGAAGTCGCGCAGCTTGGTTTCCAGTTCCCGAAGGTTTCGCTCGGTTTCGATCAACTGCTCCTGCATGAAATCGGTGGTTCCCAGCGCGGTTCGCTCGCGGGCCTTCAGGTTCTCTTCGATGAACAACGAGGCCAGCTCATTCGTAACCTGAGCCACCAGCCTCGGATCGGTGCCGCTGTAGCTGATGCGGAATCCCTGCATGTCTTGGTTGCGCCGGCTCGGCGCGCCGCCGAATTCGCTCACGATCTGAACGGAGGTGTCCCGGCGCATGCGGTCAATGACTTCCTCCATCGGCCGGGTCCGGCGTTGCTCGGCATAGAGGTTGAATTTGTCGATGATGATTTGCAGGCGCGTGGCGCTCATGATCTGCTGGGAAAGAGTGCTCAGCCGGTCGCGCACCTCCCCGGTTACGGTGGGCTTGACGTAGTCGGGAGGCACCTGCTGCGGGTCCACCAGGATCACTGTTTGCGAGGTGTAAATATCGGGAAGCAGTTGGGAAACGATCATGGTGCCGGTGGAAACCAATAGAAACACAATCAAGATGAACCACTTGCGATGCTTCAGGATCAGCAGGTAGTGCTCCGGCGTGAGGTTTCCCATCCCGGCGGCTTCCGGGGCGGGGAGCCGGGAGGCGCTGCGGCTGGCTTTATTGGGCCCGATGGAACTGCTCATAATCGGAAAAACCTTCCTTCGTCTGCGTTTGGCAACAATTTATTGACAATTCACGGTAAAAAAAAGCAAAGGTGGGGGGATCACCTTTGCTTTAGTTTTGTGGAACCTTACGATCCGCGAGATCTAGTTCCTTTTCATCTTCCGGCGGGCTACTCGCACCAACCCCAGCAGGCCAGTTCCCAGCAGCAACATGCTGGAAGGCTCCGGAACGGGTCCGCGATAGGTGCCGAAGTTGGATTGCGGAACACAGCCGCCGATATCACAGTGCTGGTCCTGGCCGCGGAACGTCGACCGCAACGCCATGGCGCCTGGTCCATTCGTGGATACTATGGTAAACGTTCCCAAGGAAATTCCGGCTGGTCCCGTGGCGATCTCTGGACCCACATAGCCGAACATCACGTTGAGGATGCCCGGAAGATCGGGAGCGCAGGAACCGATGCCGCCACCGCAATCCGCCGTCGGCGGAATCACCGGGGCGGGCGGGCTGGTGATCAAGGCGCTGACCCAGTCGGCTGGCGTTACCGCAGCGATAAACGGAGCCAGATCAATGTCAACAGCACCCCAGAAATCGTACATGGTCAACACGCCTGCCCCTTCCGGCTCCACAGGATCAATGTCCGTAACGGGAACCAGCTTTGAGAAGGCTGACAGGGACACATCATACGACCATCCCCATAGCCCTCCACCCAAATCGAAAATGCCGATCAGGGTCGGGATGAGGCTGTCGGCCTGCGCCGTGCGCGGGACGCCAAAGCCCAACATCCCCACAGCTAGCGCCATAATCAACAACGTTTTCTTCATCTTCCCTCCTCGTCCAAATCTAAGGTTCCAACAAAACGCAGACTGCAATACGCGACTTATTATTGCAATTCTCAGACCATTATTCCAGTGATTGAAAATAAAGTAGTTAATCTGTTATTAACCATTCCAAGTGCCACCAGTGAAGGAAAAATGGCAATTGCTTTCTCTCTTTTTCCTGTCCTCGGGCTATTTACAGCCGAGAGAGAGTTTCCTGGGCGGCTTTAGCCTCCGGAAAGTTAGGATCCATCTGAAGCGACCGTTGCAAGTGCTGGCGCGCCTCCTGGGTCTTCCCGAGCTTGGCGTAGGTCATCCCTAACTGATACTGATATAAGGCATTATTCTTGACAGCCTGGGCTGCCTGCTGGAGATACTGAAGGGCCGACTGATAGCTATTTTTCTTATAGTAAATCCAGCCCAGGGTATTATCGATGTTGGGATTATTGGGCTGCAATTGCTTAGCTTGCTGGGCGTATTTCAAGGCCACGTCAATATTTCCGCCGTGCTCCGCGAGTATCCAGGCTAAGTTATTTAATACAAATGGATTTTTTGATCCCAACGCCACCGCCCGCTCATAAGCGGCCTGAGCCTGCTGCCAGCGCTCGGCCTTGTTATATGCCAGAGCCAGAGCCGTAATCAAGTTCAAGTCCTGGGGATGGAATTTGGCGGTCGCCTCCAGCACCGCTATGGACTGGTCGAGGCGCCCGTTGCGCAGGTGCAAATCTGCCAGCGACACTGCCGCTGAAACGGAAGCCGGATTGCGGGCCAGAGCCTTCTGGTAATCCTCAACGGCATCCTGCAAGCGATTTTGCAGGAGCGCCACCTGGCCGCGCAGATGGTACAGTGTGGCGGCCAGTTCCGGGTGCTGGGAAATTTGCGAGTCTAGGAATTCGATGGCCCGCCCGGCCTGGTTTTCCTGCAAGTAGGTCATCACCGTCGCTGTCAGAGCCGGTTCCGCTCCCGTGCCGGTGGTCCAGACTTGCTCCAACTGCTCGCGGGCGGCGTTGAAATTGCCCTTCTGCATTTCGAGCAAACCCATCTGCCAGCGTCCTTGCAGACTCTGCGGCGACTGCGCCAGGACGGACTGGAGAACCTTCTCGGCCTGCGCGAATTCTTTTTTGACAATCAGCGCCTGGCTTAGCAGGAGGTAGGCCTGCTGATTGGTCGGCTCGCGCTTGAGGACTTCCTGAATGTTCATCAGCGCCGCGTCGGGCTGGCCGGAGCGGTTCTGCAGTTCCGCCAGGTACAGACGCGCGGGCGTGAAGCCGGGATCGAATTTCAGCGCTTCGCCCAGCGACTGCTGCGCCAGCAGCAAGTCGCCCCGCTGGGAATGAAGCTGCGCGTACCAGAAGTGCAGCGCGGGCAGATCGGGCTGATACTGCTTGGTCGCGTTGAATTCCAACAGGGCGTTGGCAAAATCCTGCTTGGCCAGCAGCAGCCGCCCCTTGGCCAGATGTCCCAGCGCATCCTTGGGGTTCTGCTTGAGAATGGTTTCGTTCAGCCTTTCGGCGGCCGAATAGTCATTCAGGGCCAGGTGGACATCCACGAGTTTGCGTCGAATCGCCAGCGGCTCGTCGTGCTCCTCCATCAGCCGCTCCAGTTCGGTCTTGGCGCGCAGCCAGTCCCGTTTCAGGATGAAGAAATCAGCCAGCACCGTCCAGTAGCGTTCCTGCTCTCCGTAAAGCCGCTGAAGGGTGCGGATCACCGTTTCCGCTTCGTTCCACTTTCCCCGGGCGGCCAGATAGCTGGCTTGAGCGGATAACGTGCTGGGGTGGTTATGGCTCACTTCCACGGCCTTGGCCAGCAACGGCTCGGCTTCCTCGGCCCGGCCCGTCATGCCGAAGAAAATGGCCAGCCGCAGATAGCCCTCCGGGGAGTTTGGCTGGTTGGTGATAATTCTCCGCAGCAGTTGTTCGGCTTCCGGCAGTTGCCGGCCGGCGATGCGGATGGCCGCCAGCGTGATGAGGGCGTCTTTGTAGTTGGGATCCGCCGCCAGAACGCCGCGCAAAGTCTCCTCCGCGGCGGGCACATCCTTCTCCGCCGCCTGCAAGTTCGCCAGCAGGACCAAGGCCTCCAGATTGTTCGGGGAGCGTTCCAAAACAAAGTCGATTTCCTGCCGCGCCTCCGTCAGATGGTTGGCGGCAAGGTAAAGCGCGGCCAGGGCCAGGTGCGCCGGCAGGTACTCGGGCTGAGCTTGAATGGCGTTGCTCAGCAGCGGATAGATTTCGGTGTACTGGCGGCTCAGCAGCAGCGCCTTGGCCAGCATGGTGGCCGTCTCGGCGGACTTCGGATCGGCCTTCAGGGCGTTGCGGAATTGGATGATGGCTTCTTCCAGCTTCTGTTCCTGGAGGTATTTCATGCCGCTGTCAAAATATTCCTGCCGCAGCACCATGGGGTCCTTCTGACAGGCCGACAGCCCCACGACGGCCGCCAGAATCAGCGACATCAGGAGCCGCCCCGGCAGGCGGCGGTTGCCCAGCTTGCGTTCCATCTTGTTCTCCTTCCGCATAACAAACTTTCTCGTGTGCAGCGTATCGCAGCGGCCGCAAAAGACCCGGCGGCGCGGTCCTACGGGACCACCACCGTGTCGCCGGGCTGAAGAAGGATGTTCTGTTCCATCTTCTCGCCCTTTACGACGTCCTTGTAATTGAAGGGAAACCGTTCCTGCTTGCCGTTCTGCATTCGCAGCACATAGATCCCCTTTTGATTGGCAAACGGGGCCAGTCCCCCGGCCTGGGTCAGAATTTGCAGAACCGTGGTCGGCTGCATGATCTGATACACACCGGCGCGGCCCACCTGTCCCAGCACGAATACCTTCTTGCTGTTGATCTCCTTCACAGTGACCGTCACGTTGGGGTCCTTAATGAAGGGAGACAGTTTCTCGGTCACCAGGCTCTGGATCTCCATCGGGGTCTTTCCGGCAACCGCCAGATCGTTCACCAGCGGCAGCGAGATCTTTCCGTCCGGCCGGATCAGAACGGTGGTTGAGACATCCGGCTCCTTCCAGACCGAGATGGCGATTACATCCCCCGGACCCACCTGATACTCGCTTCCCGAGACCTCCGCGGTTGCCGCGCCTCCGCTGGCGGATTGCGCCGCCGCGCTCACCGCCGGCGGGGCCGATGTCAGGATCGGCAGCAATGCCCCGGCGGCCAAGAGCCCGATCGCGGATTTCCAATTGAATTCCATCGCAACTCCTTCGTTTCCGTCCGTTAGAATCTTGTGGTCTCCTGGTCTGTGGCTGGCCGTTGTCTCCGATTGGGATGCCACGACTGGCCAGTAAGGTTTCTTTCGCAATATTCTATCGTTTTTCGTTGCGTCCGTCCCAGAAAAATGCCGTTTCCTGCGGGCTTTGCGCAATGGAGGGTACGGGCGATTCCTCTCAATCCTCAAAATCGGGATGTCGCGCTCCGACAGGGAGGGATGGCTGTCGTCTAACACGCCGGAGGGCGACAATTTCCCCGGCGCCGCGGCGTTACATGGGGCGCGCTCGGGGGAGATTGATCTGCAAACGGAGCCCAGCCTGCGTGTGGTCGCGCAGGTACGAACTCTCTATTCCTCGCAACACCTTGGAATAATTGACAAAGGCAATCAGATCCAGGCCGGAGGACAACTGCCGCGTGAAAGTCCCGCTGAGGGCTCGCTGGAGGATGTCGCTCGAGTTGAGGGCGCCCAGAAACTCCGACTGGGAGTAAACGGCGCGAAGCGAGAAAGAACTGCGGCGGCCCAACGGCCGGCTAAGTCCCGCCGAAAAGCTTTCTTGCAGCGATGCGCCGCCCAGGCCGCTGGAGCTCGATACGCTGCGATTGTAGCCGAAGCTCAGATTGAATTGCCGCCATTGGGTGCTGATTCCCAGGTTGCCCATCCAGGACGGCAGCGTTTCGGAAACTTCTTGCAGCAGGGCTGGCTGGCCGAGCAGGTTGCTCAACAGGGGCGGCAACGCGATGCTCTCCTGGCTGCGGGTGCGCGAATACATCGGTCCGGCCGAAAGGGTCAGGGTGGCGCGCCGCGTCAGTTGCCGGCTGAAAGTAACCACCACGCTCTGCGCCAGGGTCTGGTTCAAAACCGTGTCCAGGTCGTTGAACCCTGCCCGGTAGGAAATCCCCAGGCTGGTACGGGGCGAGAACGCATACTGGGTTCCTGCCGAGAGGCTGTAGTCGTCCGTGCCAAACAACTGCTCGTCCTCATAGCGGGTTCTCTGGTAACCGGCCTGGAAAAAGAAGCGGGTGCGCATGCTGCGGGCATAGCTCAGTTCCATGCCGCCGCGATGGCTCATCCGCACAGAGCGAACGGTTTGCACCCCATCGCCCGCGGCGCTGATGGTGGGCAGCGCCGTCGCGGTCGTGGGTATCAGGCTGACGCCGGCGGGCAGCGGATTGACGAAGGTGGAATCCAGCGAGGGCGCGCTGGGAACGGGGCTGGACAGCCCCCCGCCGCCAATCAGCGACGGCAGCGGATTGATGATTCCAAACTCCCGCGCCAGGTCTTCCTGGAGCAGCCCGCCGTTGAAATCTGGCGAATAGCCGAAGCGATAGTTCAGGTTCCAACTGGTGTGGGGACTCAGTTGCCGGATGTAGCTGGCGCCCAGGTCGTGCGTAAGTGTGTCCAGCTCGTCGTAGCGATTGTAATGCCGGGCACCCAGGCGGTAATCGATTACCGATTCGCTGCGGCTGCGGCGAAGGTTGTAGGTGAATGAAGAACTTGCCTCGGTATACAGATCGTTGGCGTTGGACAGAGAAGCGTTCTGCAAGCCGTTGTTATAAATTTCGCCAATCGAAAACCGCGCTACCAGATTCCTCTTCAGCGCCACCGGGAAGACGGAAGGGAAACTCAGGCCGCCTCCCCCTTCCGCCTGAGAATCGTAAAGAGTCGCCGCACCGGCCCCGTCGCTTCCGGTCGCCGGCGTCGGAGCGGGTTCCTGCGTCCGGGCCCACTGCGCACTACCCGCCAGAAGAAGCAACAAGCAACATAAACTCTTCATAACCCCCCCGATTCTAACCTTACCGCTTCCGCCACCCCACATACACGTGCACCCTTCAATAGCCCATTGGCTTCTTGCAAATTGCGTGCCAATGAATGTTCCGGGCTGCAGGAGAACGGGAGAGGGGCGACTGGTCGAATAGGGCAAAATTTGCTTTCACTGGGAAAACGCAACTTTCGGGAGCCCCCTGTCCCGAAAATCATTCCAACTGCTTCTGGAACCCGGTATTTTCCCCCGCGGTTTCCTCTGTGGCGGCAAGCGGGAGGCGAAGGGAGAGGGTATTTCTCTCCCCCTTCTGCTGCCCCCGAGTTTTTGGCAGGCGGCTTTGCCGCCACTGCTTTGGAATTCACGTCCCAATAATTTTCCTTTTTTCCCCAAATAGGGAATCTGTAGCCTAACCGGCGAGCACCCGGTCCGCCGTGGGAAAAGGCATGGGCACTGTAAATCCAGCCGTAACAACGACACGTTGTAGATTGGATATTCATTTGCTTAAGGACAGTTCCGATCTCGCCAGACCCGTATAGGGGGAGGATGGAGCGTTTGCCGGACGAATCGCTTAAAGCGTCAAAAGCTGAGACATTTCAGCTGGTGGGGCGGAGCAGCAAGATCCAGGAAGTGGCGGGTATCATCGACCGGGTGGCGGCCGTCGACATTCCGGTGCTGATCACGGGTGAAAGCGGCACCGGCAAGGAAGTGGTTGCGCGTCTGCTCCACCAAAAATCGCCCCGCCAGGCTCACCCGTTCTGGAAGATCAACTGCGCGGCTATTCCCCACGAACTGTTGGAGAGCGAGCTGTTCGGATTCGAGCGCGGCTCGTTCACGCAGGCGTTCCACTCCAAACCGGGAACGTTCGAACTGGCCGACAAGGGGACTGTCTATCTGGACGAAATCAGCGGCATGTCGCTGCGGTTGCAGCCCAAGCTGTTGCAAGTATTGCAGGACGCGCATTTTTCCCGGCTGGGCGGCCGGGACGAGATCGCCGTGGATGTGCGCCTGATCTCCTCCAGCAACCAGCCCATGGACCGGCTGTTGTCGGAAGGCAGATTCCGGGAGGACCTTTACTATCGCCTGAGCGTGGTCTCGATTCATCTGCCGCCCTTGCGCGAGCGCAAGGAAGATATCCCGGAACTGGTACAGCACATGCTGCGCAAGTATGCCAATGGCTCGCGGCCGGCCCCGGCACAGCTTCCGGACCACGTCATGGAAACGCTGGTGCGCTATGACTGGCCGGGCAACATCCGCGAACTGGAGAACGCGGTGCGCAAGTTTCTGGCGGTGGGCCTGGAATCGGCGGCGCTGGACGATATTCTGATGGCCGGCGCCGAGGAGCGCACCGAGGCGCTGGAAAGCAGCGAGGACCCGTTCCCCATGATATCCTTGAAAGAGGCGGCCCGCATCGCCGCCCGCAAAGCGGAACGGGACATGATCCTGCTGGCCTTGCGCAAGACCAACTGGAATCGCAAGCGCGCCGCGGAACTGCTGAAGATCAGCTACAAGGCGATGCTCTACAAGCTCAAAGCCGCCGACCTGACGGCGCGTTCGCGCAGCGGCGAGGCGCGCGTTCCGGCCGAACGACTTTAACATCCCCCGCCAAAATACTCTGGGGAACCGATGAGCGCAAAAACAGTCCTATCGACGGAAGGCTCCCGAACAGCGCCGGGAGATCAGCAGGCGGTGTTGCGCGAGAAGATCCGCGCCCGGCAGGCGCGCGTGGGCATCGTCGGGTTGGGCTATGTGGGCTTACCGCTGGCGGTGGAATTTGCGCGCAGCGGCTTTTCAGTCACGGGCATTGACCTGGACCCCCAGAAGGTCGCTCGCATCAACCGGGGCGAGTCGTACATCGGCGATGTGCCCGCCGGCGACGTGGCGGCGCTGGTCGGGCAGCAGAAGCTGCGCGCTTCGGAGGATTTTCGCGCGCTGGCCGAGATTGATGTTGTCAACATCTGCGTCCCCACGCCGCTCAACAAGACCAAGGACCCCGACCTGTCGTACATCGCCGGCGCGGTCAGCCAAATCCAGAAGTTTCTACACCCCGGCATGTTGGTTATCCTGGAGAGCACCACCTATCCCGGAACCACCGAGGAGTTCATTCTGCCGCGGCTGGCCGAAACCGGGCTGGCCGTGGGACACGACTTCTTCCTGTGCTTCTCTCCGGAGCGCGTCGATCCCGGCAATCCCCGCTACCACACCCGCAATATCCCCAAAGTGGTGGGCGGGATCACGCCGGCCTGCACGGAACTGGGCACGCTGTACTACCAGCAAGCCATCGAGACGGTCGTGCCGGTTTCCTCGACCCAGGTGGCCGAGATGGTGAAGCTGCTGGAAAACACGTTCCGCTCCATTAATATCGGGCTGGCCAACGAAATGGCGCTGCTGTGCCATCGCATGAACATTGACGTATGGGAAGTGATCGCCGCAGCGGCGACCAAACCCTTCGGCTTCATGCCCTTTTATCCCGGTCCCGGGCTGGGCGGCCACTGCATCCCGGTGGACCCGTTCTACCTTTCCTGGAAAGCCAAGATGAACGGCACCGAAGCCCGCTTCATCGAGCTGGCGGGCTTGGTGAATGGCTCCATGCCGCGCTTCGTGGCGGAGCGCGTGCAAGCCGCCTTGAATGACCGCAGCCGCAGCGTCAGGAACTCCCGCATCCACGTGCTCGGAGTCGCATACAAGAAGGACATCGATGATGTGCGCGAATCGCCCGCCCTGGATGTGCTGGCGCTGCTGCATCAGCTCGGCGCGCAGCTTTCCTACAGCGATCCGCACGTGCCCAGCCTGCGGCTCGGCGGGCTCACCCTGACCGCGCAACCCGTCCTGCCCGCCTGCGCCGAGGCCGATTGCGTGGTGCTCATCACCGATCACTCCGCCTTCGACTACGCCACCATCGCGCGGGAATCGCGGCTGCTGCTCGATACCCGCAACGCCTTCCGCGAGTACCCGGCTCCGCACATCATCCGGCTGTGAGAGCCGCCGGCGCTGTCGAGAAGCCTGCCTCGAGCGCCGTCGCGGGCGCGGTCGTGCACAAGACCGCAGCGCTGCAACGCAATCATCTCCCCGCGGATTGCTCTTGCAGGCAGCCCTCGAGCAAATCACTGTCGCAGGCTTTGTCTCCCATCAGTCGGCCAGGCAGTTGGTCCGGAAAGCCGTGGTCCAGGGCCTCTTCGGCCTGCTGCGTTTCGTGGGCCGAAGCCGCTGGGGTTGCAGCCGCGGCTTGAGAAGGTGCTGGTGGGCAGTGGTCAGGTCCGTGCATCGGATTTTGCTCCCATCGGCCCCCGCTACAACCACTGGTTGTCTGCAGGGTCCGGAACGTGATTGACGCGATAATTTCTGGTGGGACGTGACCGGGACAAGCCGGGAAGGGTTTGCGGGCGGCAACCGTTGCGTTCAGGCGGGGACGCATCGTTGATTTCTTTTCTGGCGTGGCTTACTGTTGATGGTGTTCTTGGAAGATAAGTTAAGTCAAGATAAGCAATGTTCGTAGCCGGGCAGGGGCACAAAGACGGGGTGTCCTCAGAAATAATGCACCGCTGCTTTGGGGCAGGCATACAACTGCTGGCTCTTTGCTGGCCAGGCGCAGCGGACCTTCTCCGGAGGCCCAATGAGGATTGACAATGATGGTTTTTTTCGGGACCTGAACCCTGCTTGGCTGGGCGTGCTCCGCTGGGGCAAAGAAGACCTGCTGGGCAGACGTTTTCTGGATTTCATCCACCCCGAAGATCAACGGATGACCACCCTGGAACTGCAACGCCTGAAGGAAGGCGATCCCTCTGCCAGGATCACGAATCGATTCCGTTGCAAGGACGGGAGCTACCGCGTTTTTTCGTGGCTCATGGTGGCGGTTCCACAGGAGAATTGCATTTACGCTGTGGTGCAGGACGAAACAGAACGCCAACTACTGGAGAACCATTTCCACCAGAACCAGCGAATGGAAGCAATGGGACGGCTCGCGGGCGGCATCGCCCATGACTTCAACAATCTGCTGGGAGTGATTCTCGGCTACACCGACCTCATGCTGGAAAGCGTGGGCACCGATGAAGTTGCCCGGAGCCGTTTGGAACAGATTCGCAAGGCGGGTCGCAGTGCCGCCAACCTGACCCGCCAGCTTCTGGCTTTCAGCCGCCGGCAGTCCTTGCAGCCAAAGGTGCTGGACATAAACGAGGTCCTGTCCAGTATGGAAGAGATACTTCGACGCCTGCTTGGGGAGGACATCGAACTCCTGCTGTTTCCTGCAAAAGACCTGGGCAGGACAAAAGTGGATCCGGGACAACTGGAACAGATCATTCTGAATCTGGCCGCCAACGCCCGCGAGGCCATGCCCACCGGCGGGACACTCACCATCGACACGGCGAACACCGCATTCGATGACTCCTACGTGAAGATGCATCCAGGAACTGTCCCGGGGCCGTATGTCATGATGGCCATCAGCGACACCGGCGTGGGCATGGATGCGGCTACCCAGGCGCGGGTTTTTGAGCCGTTTTTCACCACCAAACAGCAAGGCGCGGGGCTCGGTCTGGCCACCGTCTACGGCATTGTCAAGCAAAGCGGAGGGTTCATCTGGGTGTACAGCGAACCACGCAAGGGAACGACCTTTAAGGTGTATTTTCCCCGGGTCTATGAAAGCAAGGAATCCTGGAGCGAGGCGGCCGCGCCGCCGCTCCGAGGCGGGACGGAAACGCTCCTGGTCGTGGAGGATTCCGATGCGTTGCGCGCCCTGTTCCGGGAGTTTCTGGAGTCAGGGGGATACCAGGTTTTAGATGCCAGCAATGGGGTGGAAGCACTGCGGATTGCCCAGCAATCGCAGAGCCCGATCCACGCCCTCGTTACCGACGTTGTGATGCCCCAAATGAGCGGCCGGCAATTGGCCGAACAGTTGCACCGTTTCCGACCGGGGATTAAGGTGTTGTATGTGTCCGGTTATACCAACAATGTGATCGCGAAGCGGTGGGTAGTGGAGGAGGGGGTGGAGTTGCTCTTCAAGCCATTCACGAAAGAAGCCCTGCTCCAGAAGATCCGCCAGGTACTCGATTCCGATCGCTGAAACAGACCCCTATTGTGCCCGAGGTTTTCAGGCGCGACGACAGAAGACTGCGTCGCAGAACGGATCGCAGCAGGTTCGGTTTGCGCTGCGGGGAGCGGGCGGGATGGCGGGCGGTGCTGGTCAGATCGTCGGGCGCAGGTTGGCCAGCAGATGGCTCTTGACGTATCTCCAGCCGTATTCGGTCGGTTTCCGCTGTGGCGGAGCCGGACGG
>DATMAF010000128.1:0-5377 GCA_035560315.1 Terriglobia bacterium
GCGTGGGGCCCTCCGCCCAGCCGATGGACCGCGCCACCGCGGATCATATGGGAATGCTGGCGACGGTCATCAATGCGCTGGCGTTGCAGGACGCCCTCGAAAAGCTCTCCGTCAGCACCCGCGTGATGAGCGCCATCGCCATGCATCAGGTGGCCGAGCCGTTCATCCGCCGCCGGGCCCTCCGCCACCTGGAGAAGGGCCGGGTGGTGATCTTCGCCGCCGGGACCGGCAATCCGTACTTTTCCACCGACACCGCCGCGGTGCTGCGTGCGATGGAAATCAAGGCGGAAGTGATCCTGAAAGCCACCAAAGTGGACGGCATCTACGACGCCGATCCCGTCGCCGTCCGCACCGCCACCAAATTCAACGAAATCACCTACGGAGAAGTTCTCTCCCGGAATCTGGGGGTGATGGATATGACCGCGATCTCGCTCTCCCGCGAGAATCGCCTGCCCATCATCGTCTTCAGCATGACCGAGCCGGGCAACATCCTCCGCGTCGTGCGCGGGGAAAAGGTGGGCTCGCTGGTCCGGGCCTGACTTCCGCGGGAGGGCGGGACCGGAGCGCTGGCAGCAAGGAGGAAGCAGCCGCATGAGCCAGGATGTTCTCAAAGAATCCCGAAAACGGATGGAGAAGGTGGAGGCGGACTTGCGCGCCGAACTGGCCACGATGCGCACCGGCCGCGCCTCGATCGCCCTGCTGGACCATGTCCGCGTGGATGCCTATGGCGCGCCCACGCCGATCAAGGAAGTGGCCAAGCTCTCGGTGGGCGATCCCACGACGCTGCTGGTGCAGCCCTGGGATGTGAGTCTGCTGCCGCACATTGAGAAAGCCATTCGCAGCGCCGACCTGGGCCTCAATCCGGCCAACGACGGCAAAATAATACGCGTGCCCATCCCTCCGCTCACCGACGAGCGCCGCAAGGAGATGGTCAAGCACCTCCACAAGGTGCTGGAAAACCACCGCACGGCGATCCGCAACATCCGCCGCGATGTGAACGACAGCTTCAAGAAGCTCCTCAAGGAGAAAAAGATGTCGGAGGATGAGGAGCGGCGGGGACTGGAGCAGGCCCAGAAACTCACCGACGAGTTCATTGCCAAGATCGATGAGCTGGGCAAGAACAAGGAAAAGGAGATCCTGGGCTAGCCCGCCCCGCGGGCTCCGCAGGCCGGCCGCAGCAGTCCCTGCGCGCCGGGCCGAAGGGCGGAGAAGGCGGGCGGCGCGCCGCCGGAACAGGGAGGCGTATGGACAAGAGCGATCTTGCGATCGGAAAAGAGTTGCAGCGGCGGCGGCTGATCATCGGCATCTCCGGCGCGACCGGCGCCATTTACGGCATCCGCCTGCTGCAAATCCTGAAAGCGGCCCCGGAGGTCGAGACCCATCTGGTGATGTCCAAGGCCGCGGAGCGCACCATTACCTTCGAGACGGAATTCACCATCAAGCAGGTGCGCGAACTGGCGGACGCCTCCTACAATATCGCCGACATCGGCGCCGCTCCGTCGAGCGGATCCTTTCCCGTCGAGGGCATGATCATTGCGCCGTGCTCGATGAAGACGCTCTCGGCCGTGGCCAACTCGCTCAGCCTGGACCTGCTCAGCCGCTCCGCCGACGTGACGCTGAAGGAAGGCCGCAAGCTGGTGCTGCTGGTGCGGGAGTCGCCCCTCCACCTGGGCCACCTGCGGCTGATGGCGCACTGCGCCGAGATGGGCGCTACCATCGTTCCGCCGGTTCCGGCGTTCTACAACTTCCCCAAAACCCTGGATGACATCATCAACCATACGGTGGGCCGAGTGCTGGATCTGTTCCATCTCGAGATGGATATTGTGAAGCGCTGGCAGGGCATGAAGGAACCCGTCAAGACCACCAGCGCCTCCTCCGACTAGCGATTTTTTCTGCCGCGGTCCTTGGGAGTGGCGGGGAAAAAACGGTTTGGCGCGGTGTTTCAGCCCGGCGGTCGCGCTCCAGGGAAGGGCGGCGAGGAATCCGCGTCGGGTTGACGCGCTGCGGGGAAACGGATCCTTCTGTCCCCCAACAACCCGCTTCGGAAGGACATGCGCCGGCTTCCTGGAGCAGACGCGGCCGCAGGAAACAGCGGAGGGAGCTCGTTTCCCGGCTGGCGCGGCGGTCAGTTCGCTTCCCATGCGCTTTGAAGGCACCGTGGTCAGCGGCTTCGGACAAGCAGCAGCGTTCCTCGCGCTCGGCTGGGTCGACACTCAGATTCGGGAACGCCTCGGATGGAGACCCTTTCCCGGGACGCTGAACGTCCGCGTCGCCCCGGAAATCCGCGCCCATCTGTTTGCGCATCGGAACCAATTCCTGCGCCTGGCGGATCCCGCCTCCGCCGGCTGTCCCGCCTACCTGACTCCCGCCGCGCTCGGCGCCGGCGGCCGCCGCTATGCGCACGCCTGGCTCCTGTTACCGGAAAAGACGAGGCACGCCGACATCTTGGAATTCATCGCCTCCGTTGGCCTGCGCCAGGCGCTGGCGCTCCAGGACCAGGACAAGATCCTGGTCGGCTGCGAAGAAATCGCGGAGCCCTAGCGTTTGCGCCGCACTTCGATGTTGAGGCGCTTGATCTTCTGGTTAAGGGTGGACAGGGGAATCTGAAAGCGTTCGGCGGCCTCGGTCTGGTTGCCGCCGGTGCGGTCCAGCATCTCCGAGATGATGCGCCGCTCGCACTCCTCCAGAATTTCGAACAGCGAAGCCTTGGAGTTGCCGTTCAGGGCCGGCAGCAGGTTCCAGATGCGCTTGCCGGAGCGGAGCAGGCTGTCCGGCAGGAGTTCCGGTCCGACCTCCTCGGTGGTGGAGAGCACCACCGCGCGCTCCACGGCGTTTTCCAGTTCCCGCACGTTGCCGGGCCAGTCGTAGTCCATCAGAATCCGCATCGCCTCGGCCGAAAAGCGCCGCGGGGGCTTGCCGTTCTCTTGGCAATACTTCTGGAAAAAGTGCGCTGCCAGCAGCGGGATGTCCTCCTTGCGGTCGCGCAGGGGAGGCAGCGGGATGGTGATGACGTTGAGGCGGTAATAGAGGTCCTCGCGGAACTTGCCTTCGGCGACCAGCCGGGCCAGATCGGCGTTGGTGGCGGCGATCACGCGCACGTCCACCTTGATGGTTTCATTGCTGCCGAGCGGCATGAACTCGCGCTCCTGGAGCACCCGCAGCAGCTTGGTCTGGGTCTCCGGGCCGACGGTGCCGATTTCGTCGAAAAACAAGGTGCCCTGATCGGCGAGTTCAAACAGGCCCTTCTTGGAGGCGATGGCGCTGGTGAAGGCGCCTTTGACGTGCCCGAACAGCGTGCTTTCGAGCAGGTCGGTGGGCAGGCTGCCGGTGTTTACCGGGACGAAGAGCCGCTCGGCGCGCGGGCTGGAGGCATGGATGGCCTTGGCGATCAGCTCCTTGCCGGTGCCGCTCTCGCCCTGGATCAGCACGGTGGCGCGCGTCGGCGCCACCTGCATGACCAGGTTCAGCACCTGCTGCATGGCCTCGCTTTTGCCGACGATCTGGGACAGGCTGTAGCGCTGCTTCAAGGTCTGGCGCAGCGCAATGTTTTCCTCCGTCAGCCGCTGCTGGCGGACCAGCGTGGCGATCTCGGCCAGCAGCCGGGCGTTGTCCCACGGCTTGTTGATGTAGTTGGTGGCGCCCAGCCGCATCGCCTCCACGGCGTTCTCCACCGAGCCGTAGGCGGTAATCATGACCACGGAAAGCTTGGGATGGGAGGCGCGGATCTCGCGCAGCACCTCCAGGCCGCTGCGGTCCGGCAGCATGACGTCGAGCAGCACCAGATCGAACGGCTTCCGCTCCAGGCGCTGCAACCCCTCGGCGGCCGTGGCGGCCAGCTCCACGCGGTAGCCCTCGCCGGAAAGCAGCATGTCCAGGCTTTCCCGAATTCCGGGCTCGTCGTCGATGACCAGCAGGGAACCTTTGGAATCAGGCATGAACTGCTTTTCTCAATGCCGGGAATTCCAGCTCGAAGCGGGTGCCCAGCCCCGGCCGGCTCTCGGCGGAAATCTTGCCGGAATGTTCCTGGACGATGCCGTAGCTGACCGCCAGCCCCAGGCCCGTGCCGCGTCCCGGACCCTTGGTGGTGAAGAACGGATCGTAGATGCGCGGCAGGTGCTCGGGGGCGATGCCCACCCCGTTGTCGCGCACCTCGATCCGCACGCGGGCCTGCTCCGTCCAGGTGGTGATGCGCAGTTGTCCGCCTTGCGGCATGGCGTCCTTGGCGTTGAGGAAGAGATTGAGGAAGACCTGCTGCAATTTGTCGGCGTTGCCGTGAACCAGCGGCAGTCCCGGCTCCAGGTGCGTCTCCACGACGATCTGCGCGGCCTGGAACGGATGCTCCAGCAGCAGCAGGGTTTCCGCGATCACTTTGTTCAGATCGACCGGGCCCAGAGCCGTTCCCTTGGTGCGGGAGAAATTCAGCAGGCTGTTGACGATCTCAGCGGCCCGGAAGGTCTGGCGGATGATCTTCTCTACCACTTTGGCCTTCTGGTCTCCGGGCGGAAGCTGCTGGGCCAGCATCTGCGCCTGGGTGGAGATGACCGTCAGGGGGGTGTTCACCTCATGCGCCACCCCGGCTGCCAGCAGCCCCAGCGAGGAGAGCTTTTCGGCCTGCGCCAACTGGCTTTCGAGCGCCACGCGGTCGGTTACGTCATCGAAGATGATCAGCCGCCCGATCCACTCGCAGCTTTTCGAGAGCAGCGGCGCGATGGCCACGTTCAGCACCTTCTCCTGGCCGTTTTCCAGGCGCGCCCGGTAGCGATGGAAGGTGTGCACGGCGGCATCGTCGCGGCAGCGCTCGTACTCCGCCAGCAGGTCCGCCGGCAGGACCTCCCGGAGGGGCATGCCCTGCGACTGGCGGAACGGCAGCGGCAGCATCAGCTCCAGCGGGGTGTTGACGGCCTGCACGCGATCCTCCAGATCCACCGCCAGCAGGCCCACGTTGATCGATTCCAGGATGTTTTCGCTGAACTGTTGCAGGTCTTCAAACTGCTTGGCCTTGGCGGCCAGCGATTCCAGCAGCCCGACGTTTTCGACGGCCACCGCCAGATAGCCGGCCAGCGTCTCCACCAGCGCCGCGTCCTCTTCCGACAGGATTTCTCCCTCCGCCGTCCGGCTCAGTCCCAGCACCGCCACCAGCCGGCCTTGCGTGCGGCAGGGGAAGTAATAGCTCAGGCCCAGCCGCTCGATGGTCTGCCGCCAGTCCGGATTTTCGCGGACCGCCGGCCCCAGCTCGCGCTCGACGGCCTCTCCCCAGTCGGAGAAAAACAGCCGATCCGCGGCGGGGTCCTCCCGGCGCTCCAGCAGGCACAGAAAGCTGAAGTCCGCCGAGCGGAAGACCTCCTTCGATCCCTCCAAACCAGCTATGCCCCGCAGA
>DATMAF010000129.1:0-3666 GCA_035560315.1 Terriglobia bacterium
TCGTTTCCCTCCTCAGAATGACTATTCCAAGGGAGGCAGCGAACATGCCCTGGGACCAAGCAGCAGCGAGCGGAATGCCGGAAGACAGGAGCCCCTCCCGGCGCAGGAATTCTTTCCCGGCCGGTTCCCCGGCATGGAACGGAAGACGTTCGCCTAGGGGAAGAAGCGCTCGAAGCGGTCCGGGAGCGACTTGACGATGTCGTTGTAGATGACGAACACAGCGATCAGCATCAGGAAGGCAAAGCCCACCTGCGTAATGCGCTCCTTGGCCCGGCGCGGCAGATCGCGGCGTATCGTGCCTTCGATCAGCAGGAGCAGAATCAAGCCGCCGTCGAGCACCGGAATGGGAAACAGGTTGAAGATGCCGAGGTTGAGGCTGATGGCGGCCATCAGGCTGATGAGATCGCCAAAGCTCTGGCGGGCGGCGGCGCCGGAAAGGCGCGCGATGCCGATCGGCCCTTCCAGCGTGCGCGGCGAGAGATCGCGCGTGAAGATCTTGCCGACAAACTCAAAGATCAGCAAACCGAACTTCTTGTTGGTGGCCAGCGATTCCGACAGCGCGTCGGCAAAGCTCAACTGCCGGGTGATCATCTCAAACTGGGGACTGATGCCGATCAGCCAGCGCGGCTGGGATTCCCCCTCCGGCGTTTCTTCCACGGGCGTCACCACAACGGAGCCTTCCTCAGCGCAGGGGGCCGCGCCGGGGCTTTCCTGGGCGCCGGCGTTCGCCCGCTCGGTGGCGCTGGGGCAGCCCCGCCGGTAGGCGACCGTCAGCGGTTTTCCATCGCTTTCGCGCACCAGCTCCGAAATGGCATACCAGGAAAGGACTGGCTTGCCATCGATGGCAACAATCTCATCGCCATCCCGCAATCCGGCGGCCGCGGCGGGGCGGTCGGGAGCCACCAGAATCTTCGCCGCCGCTTTGGGGTACCAGCCGGCATAGCCCAACTCCGCCCGCCCTTCGGGCCGCGGCGTGATGGTGTGGGTCCGCCGCTGGCCGTTGCGCTCGACTTCCACTTCCAGCGGTTGCCCCACATTGGCGGCGATCGTCAGAGCAATGTCGCCCCAGGTGGGGTTCTGCTGCTGCTGGATGCGAACGATCCGGTCGCCGATGGCGAATCCGGCGGCGGCGGCGGGGGTCTCCGGCTCCAGCCATCCAATCACCGCCGGACCTTCTTCGTAGGCCGGCTTCTGATAGCGAAACATGTACAGCCCCGTGAGCAGCACCACCGCCAGGAGGATGTTCATGGCCGGACCCATCACGGCCACAATGAAGCGCTGCCAGCGCGGCTTGGCCTGGAACTCGTCGGGATTTCCGGTGGGAGCCTCGTCCGGATTCTCCCCCGCCATTTTCACGTAGCCGCCCAGCGGCAGCAGGCTGATGCGGTAGTCTGTGTCGCCTTTGCGGAATCCCCACAGGCGCTTGCCGAAGCCGAAGGAAAACACTTCCACGCGGATGCCAAAGTATTTGGCGGCCAGAAAATGGCCCAGCTCATGGATCAGGATCATCACGCCGAGCACGACTACGACGGCGAGCAGGTTGGTGATCAAAACATATAATCCGGGAAGCACCGTACCAGTTACCCTTCTGTTGAAACGACCGTTCTCTGCTAGTTTAAATGCTTTTGCAGCAATTCGGCAGTCCGAGCCCGGCAGAGCTGGTCATATTCCAGCACATCGCCCATGGAATGAAAGGATTGGGTGGGGAGAGCATGCAGCGCATCCTCCACCAGCCGGGGGATGGTTCCAAAGGAAATGCGTCCTGCCAGAAATGCCTCCACGGCTATCTCATCGGCAGCATTCAGCGCGCAAGTAGAGGAACCGCCCGCACGCAAGGCCTCGTAGGCCAGCCGCAGGCAGGGGAAGCGCCCCGTATCCGGCTCGAAAAACTCCAGCAATCGCAGCTTCTCCCAGGCAAACCCCTGCCGGTTAGATGCAACTCGCTCGGGGTAAGATAGCGCGTATTGGAGGGGAACCCGCATATCGGTAACCGAAAGCTGCGCTACGACCGAGCCGTCCACGAATTCGATCAGGGCATGTACGGTCGACTGGGGGTGGATTTTGACATGGATCTGATCGGGGGCAAAACCAAAGAGCCAATGCGCTTCGATGACCTCGAAGCCTTTATTCATGAGCGTAGCGGAGTCAATGGTGATGCGGTTGCCCATGCGCCAGGTGGGATGCTGCAAGGCCTCCGCGACGGTGGCCGAGGCGATCTTTTCCGCCGGGGCCTTGAAAAAAGGGCCTCCCGAGGCGGTCAGGACCAGCCGGGAAACCTCCGTCCGGCGGCCCGCCCGCAAACATTGGTGCACCCCGTTGTGCTCGCTGTCCACCGGCAGCAACTCGACGCCCCGCTGCCGCGCCAGTTGGGTCACCAGTCCGCCGGCGGCCACCAGCACTTCTTTGTTGGCCAGCGCGATCTGCTTGCCGGCATCGATAGCGGCGTAGGTGGCAGGCAGGCCGGCGACGCCAACCACCGCGGAGACCACCACGTCCACTTGTTCCAGCGTGGCGGCCTGTTCGATACCCCGGGAACCATGGCCGATCTCGGGAATCTTTGTGCCGCCATGGCGGCGCAGTTCCTTGCAAAGCGCATCGGCAGCCCGTTCGCTGGCTACTGACACAAAGGCGGGATGAAACTGGCGAACCTGCTCGGCCAGCAGGGCGACGTTCTCTCCAGCGGCCAGGCTGGCCACCTCATAGCGGTTCGGAAACTCCCACACAAGGCTCAGGCAGTTCCTTCCAATCGAACCGGTGGAACCTAAAATACTCAATCGTTTCATGTAGTTACGGATTCCGCCTTAGCTCGTGAACCAAAACCCATAGTACCACAAGACCGGAGCGGCAAAAAGCATCGCATCGATGCGGTCCAGCACTCCGCCGTGGCCCGGGACGAGGTTGGAGGAATCCTTCACTCCAGCGCTGCGCTTGAGGGCGGACTCGGCCAAATCGCCCAGTTGGCCCGCGACGTTGAGAGCCGCCGCCAGCGCCAGCAGTTCCAGGAATCTGCCGTAACGGAAACCGATGACTGCAAGCAGAGCCACCAGCAGCGAGGCTGCAAAGGAAGCGAAGGTTCCTTCCCAAGTTTTGTTGGGGCTGACCAGCGGGGAGGACTTGTGCTTTCCGAAGGATTTTCCAATGAAATAACCGGCGGTGTCGCCGGCCCAGATCACCGCGAGGCCGAACAACAGAAGCCAGGGCCCGTGCTGCTCCCGCACCCACACCAAAAGGTATAGGGGAATGCTGATATAGGCCGGCCCCAGCAGCGTTGCAAAGCGCGGCGAGCGCAGCAGCCGAAGTCCGCCCCAGCCGGGGAGCAGCGAGAGCCCCAGCCAGAGCGCCGCTCCGAACGCCAGAGCCGCCAGGGCGTTCACCCAGCCGACGGAAGGAGCGAAAGGCAGGGTCCGCGGCGCGCCGCGCTCGGCCAGGAAAAGCAGGCAGAAAGCCAGGGCCAGCAGATAGCCCGGAATGCGGATGGGAGGAACGCCGGCGGCCTCGCAGAGGCGGTAAAACTCCCAGAGGCCGAGCAGGGCAATCAGCAGCGCTGCGGCCAGCAGCAGGACTGACGATCCCCACAGAATCAGGGAGACCGTGGCGGCCATCAGCGTTGCTCCCGTGATGATGCGCGTGGTCAAGGAGGAATGCGTAGGGATATCGCGGAGGTCG
>DATMAF010000130.1:0-10199 GCA_035560315.1 Terriglobia bacterium
AGGGCCTTGAGATCTACGGGGCAAGACGGCCGCCGGCCTGCTTGCTGGCCGGCAAAGCCTCCTCCCGCTACAGCCTCGCCTTCAACCTCTACTCCGGCACCGGGATCGGATCCGATGTCAAGGAACCGCTTCGATTGTAACTTATTGACGATCAATAGAATATGGTTTTATCCCAGGGGCAACCCGCAGGCAGCTCGTAGCATCTTTGCCGAGAAGCGGACGCTGGGAACTTCCCCATCGCTCCGCCCAAAGTATCACGTTCGACGAAGGAGGACCTTTGTTAGGATGTTGAACAAGGTTGTTGGTTACATTGCTCAACACACTAGAGAGATTTCTCTTCTAGCACTGCCCCTAGCGGTAGTTCTGGCGGTCGCTACCGTCTCCCAAGAGGCAGCCGCCCAAACCGGTACGACGACCTTGACCGGCACGGTGGCAAAAGTGGATTCGATTGGGATGAAGCTGACCGTTAAGGATTCCGCCAACAAAGAGGAAACCGTTACGCTGGACAGCGCCACCAAGATCAAGCGGGATGGCAAAGACGCCAAACTGGGCGACCTCAAAGAGGGCGATAACGTGACGGTGACCCGGCAGGGAACCAAGGTCTCTTCGGTGGAAGTTACCCCCAAAACTAGCTAAGCTCAACTTATCGAGGTTTCCGAAGCGGGCCGGAACCGGAAGCCGTGCGAGGGCCGCTCGGAACGGCTCCGACGTTCCGGCTCCGGCCAGCCCGGAGCCACTCCTAGGCTGGCCCTTCCATAAGAGAGTGGCTCGAAAGGGCCCACCGCACGCATTTCCCAGAGGCTCCCTATCCTGTTGGCAATTGGACACGTTTCATGGTGGACAGATTACCTATTGAATAGCCAATAGGTTAGTGCGGACTGCGCCGCCCCCCTGCGGCGGTCGGAAAAAAAGACCGGGTCGTATGAATTTTAAGGCGAGCTGCTCGCTGCGTTCGGTTCGCGGTTAAGGTCCGTTCCCTGGGAAACCACCCCCGGATTGCCCGCATCAAAAATTAAAAAAGACAAGGTCGTTGCAGTTCTCCATGCGCCTTCGCCGACCCCGAGTGATGGCAACGGGCAGGAACGTTTTTCGCAGGGCAGGGGCGGTTGATTTCCTTGGCGCCGCTTCCCAGAGACGGCCTTTCTGGAACCGCAGGAGGGAGCGCTTCTGGCCGCAGCGTGTGCGGCAGCGAGGGCACGCCGGGCCTTGCGGGAGGGGAAACCCGTTTTCGCGCCCGAGCGAGTTGCTTCCGGTTGCACTTGCCGCCTCACGGGCGGCGGTCTTGCTGCAACGCATAGCGGATTACGGGCAGCGACGGAAACCTGCCGCGGACCACTGGAAGCGACTAGGCCGGCGGGTCCGCTGGCTTGCGCCGGTTCTCATCCTGGCAATTGCGGCTTGGGTGGAAGTTCGCACGTCGGCGCTTCAGTCGCGGCTCTTCCATTGGTATGCGACGAAGCTCTCGTACCGCGTGGAGCCCGGCGCCAGCTCGCAGATCGTCTTTCCCACCAGCGGACCCTCCAGTGAACGGTTGGGTTACTCCCGGATCCCGCAGTTCCAACAGCGTCTGCAAGCCCGGCGTTTTCAGATCACGGAACAGGCACGCTTTTCCCCGGAGTTGATGCGATGGGCGGCCTGGGGCATCACGCCTCCCTACCGGGAGCCGGCGGAGCGAGGCCTCCGGATTGGCGGCAGGGACGGAAGCCTTTTGTACAATGCGGCAGCCAGCAACCGGCTGTTCAAACGCTTCGAGGAGATTCCCCCTGCAATTGTCCGGACGCTCCTGTTTATAGAGAACCGGGACCTGCAGGAGCCGTTCCCTCCCTATCGCAACCCCGCGGTGGAATGGGATCGGCTGGCCAAAGCGACGCTGCTTTATCTAGGAAACCGATTCGGCCTGCCGGTGGCGGTCCAGGGAGGCAGCACCCTGGCGGTACAGTTGGAAAAGTACCAGCACTCGCCGGCCGGCCGCACGGACTCCGTCTCCGACAAGCTGCGGCAGATTGCGGCGGCAAGCTTCCGAGCTTATCGGCAAGGTCCCGACGCCGGCACCCGAACGAAGGAAATAATCCTGGACTATCTGAACACGATGCCGCTGGCCGCCACACCGCGGTATGGCGAAATCCTCGGTCTGGGCAACGGTCTGTACGCCTGGTACGGTGCGGACCTGGCGGAGATTAGCGAGGCCTTAACGTCTTCTGCCACCGAGCGGCAGAAAACGCTCCGGGCTTACAAGCAAGTGCTCACGCTGCTCCTGGCGACCCGCGCCCCCAGCTATTATCTGATCCACAATCCCGCGGCCTTAGAAAAGAGGGTTGACAACTACATCGAACTACTGGTCCACGGCGGCGTGATTGACAGGCAGTTTGCCGACGACCTGCGCCGCATTCCTGCCGTTTTGCCTTCTCCCACGGCGGCACCGTTTGTCCCACGTCCAGCCGGTGTTTATGGCAAGCCTTCCAACGCGATTCGGCTGCAACTCGCCCGTCAACTGGGAGTGCGAACCTTCTACGAATTAGACCACTTGGATCTGGAGGTGGAGACCGAGATTGATCCCAGTTTGCAACGGGAAGTGATCCAATTGTTCTGGCAGCTTGAGCAGGAAGAAACCCTTTCCCGGCTGGGCGTGCGCCAGGACCGGTTGCTGCTGCAAGGCGATCCCGTCAAGGTGCTTTATAGCTTGCTGCTCTTTGAAAGGACTCCCCAGGGAAACGCTCTGCGAGTTCAGGCCGACAACCTGGATCAGCCCTTCGATCTGAATAGCGGCATGAAACTCGAGTTGGGCAGCAGCGCGAAACTGCGCACCTTGGCGCACTACCTGGAACTGGCGGCTTCCTTATATGAGGTGATGTCGCCGCTGCGTCCCGAGGTGCTCCAGAGAGATGCTTTGCGGGCTGCCGACCCGATCACCCGTTGGGCGCTTCAAACCCTGGCTTCCGAGCCGGGGATCAGCCTGGACGCCTTCCTGGAGAAGGCGCTACAGCGGACGTATTCCGCCAGTCCCGACGAGGTCTTCTTCACGGGCGGCGGGCGCCACACGTTTCGGAATTTTGACCCCAGCGACGATCACCGCGTCCTGACGATCCGGGAAGCGTTGGTGAACTCCACGAATCTGGTGTTTATTCGGCTCATGAGGGACCTGGTTCGCTTTCACCAGGCTCGCTTGCCTTACGATGCCGAAGGCATCCTGAACCAGCCGGATCATCCGGAACGCCACCGCCTGCTGAACGAAATCGCGACGGAGGAAGCCCGGCAGGTACTTCATGCGGCGTATCAGTCTTTCCGGAACCGTTCGCCGCGGCAAGTCGTGGAGCGGCTGCTGGGAACGAACGCGAAATCGCCGCGGCATTTGGCGATGCTTTTTTATGCGTGGCGGATGGGCCCCGACGAAGAACTCCCGCCTTGGCTGGTACGCCATCTCGGATCGGTTTCTGCAGCGGAAACGCGGAGACTGGCGCACGCGTATAACAATCCCCGCCTGTCCATCTCGGATTTCGGCTACCTTCTGGGAATTCATCCCCTGCGCCTATGGTGCGCGGGAGAAATGTTCCGCCAGCCGGACATTTCCTGGCAAACCTTGCTGGATCGCAGTTCCGAAGCCCAGCGCGTGGCGAATGCCTGGCTTTTCCAGACCCGCAACCGCAAAGCGCAGGATCTCCGGTTGCGGATTCGCGTCGAACAGGATGCCTTTGCCCGGATGACACCTTACTGGCAACGGCTGGGCTTCCCGTTTGAAACATTAGTCCCCTCCCTTGCCACGGCGATTGGAAACTCTTCGGATCGGCCGGTTGCTCTGGCGGAGCTGATGGGCATCATTGTCAACGGCGGGGTCCGGCGGCCAACGCGGATGATCCGCCGGCTCCGCTTTGCTGCGGGAACTCCCTACCACACCGTCTTCGAGCCGGTCCCGGAATCGGACGAGCGGGTGATGTCGGAGTCCGTGGCCCGCGCCCTGCAAAAAGTCTTAGCCGCGGTGGTAGAGCATGGCACCGCCCAACGTCTCGCCGGCGCCTTCAGGGATCCCCATGGTTCCCCCCTGGTCGTCGGCGGCAAGACTGGTTCCGGCGACAACCGCTTCGAGACGTTCGCCCGGGACGGAAGCCTGATCTCTTCCCGGGCGGTGAACCGTACCGCAACGTTCGTTTTCTACATCGGGGATAGGTATTTTGGAGTGGTTACCGCCTTTGTTCCCGGCCGCGAGGCAGAAGCGTATCGCTTTACCAGCGCTTTACCTCTGGCCATCCTGAAACTTCTGGCCCCGGCGATTCAGGAACGTTATTTCCACGATATCAAACGCCAGAGGCGCCCACGCGGAACCGCTACCGCGGCAACGTGAGCGTAGGGGGACTCCCCGCCGAATTTTTAACCGGCCCGTACGATCCGCCAGCCTTGGCTTGCCACCGCGCGCGTTTCCTCAAGCAGGGCACGGCCACGTTCGAAGAGCTGCTGGCTCTTTTCCAGCGCTTCCTGAAGTTCCCGAAGGCGCCTCTGCCCTTGTTCGACAACACCTTGGATTCCTTGGAGGACGGAACGACCTTTTTGGCCGCCCGCAAGGTAAGCCGCTCCGAGAGCGACGATGGCCAATCCCGTCAGAAGATACAGAGAGTCTTGCCGATGATCTCTTTGCATACGATTCTTCCCACCTCCTAGCTCTCCGAGGAGAAGGAAACAACCTTCATTTTATTGTAAGGCAAGAGGCTCTTCCCTGCCTGGGCACTGCTGCCCGAGGGCTCGTTCGGGGCCTGCGTTACCTAGCTTCACCGCAATCGGGCCTGCCATGCCTCTCCAGCCATTCCAGCATCTTCCGGATGCTGGCCGTTGCCAGGGCCACGCAGGTATCCGCGCCGCCGTAATACAAATTGATGGTGTCGCCATCGGGAGCCAGCGTGTAGCCGCAGGGGAAGACAACATTGTCCACATCGCCCTGAAGTTCATAGGGTTCCTCCGGCCGGAAAATCCAGCTATCGCTCCGAAGCAGACAACGCTCCGGTGTTTGCAGATCAAACAGAGCGAGCCCCAGGCGGTAGAGGCAGCCGGCCGCGGTTTGGCGAACCCCATGGTAGAGCACCAACCACCCCTTGGGCGTTTCGATGGGAGGAGGGGAGAGGCCGATCTTGTTGGCATCCCACCAGGCGCCTTCCCGGGCGGGAAGGATCAGCCGGTGGCTTCCCCAATGGCGCAGATCGGGCGAATAGGAAATCCACATGTGGGCACCGCGCCACATTGTCATCGGCCGATGGATCAGCGCCCAGTAGCCTCCAATGCGGCGGGGAAACAAGGCGGCGTCTTTGTCCTCCGGCGGCATGATGACGCCGAAACGCTCGAAGCGCCGGAAGTCATCGGTGATCGCCAGGGAGACGCCCGGTCCTCCCCGCGAGTACGATGTGTAGGTAACCGCGTACTTGTTCAACTCCGGAACAAAGGTGATGCGCGGATCTTCAATGCCCCACAACTCTTCCGGAAAGTTGGCCGGATCCGGCCGCAAGGTCGGCTCCGGATCAATTTCCCAGTCTGTGATGCCGTTCCGGGAGCGTGCGGCGCAGAGATGGGAAATTCCGCTGCGTTCTTCCACCCGGCAGAGCAGCAGCGTGGAGCCATCCGGCAGCAGCGTAGCGCCCGCGTTGAAGACGCTGTTGACCGGATACGGCCAGTCGGAGGCCTTCAGAATCGGATTGTGAGGATAGCGATGGATCAGGATTTCGTGCTGGCTATTTTGGTTGCTCATGAGGTTTTGGATCCAGGGCGTGGCTGGCTTGCCGCATTTCCTCCAGTGCTAAGAGAAAACTGAGCGTGGACTCGGCGCCCTCGTTTTGATTGACGCGATCCGGATGCAGGCCGTCGCGGCAACCGCCGGTAGCCGCATCGTACAACGGCAGCCCCAGATCGTTGCGTCCAAGGAACCATTCGAAGGCCAGCTGGGCCTCCTGATACCAGCACGATTCCTTGCGAATGCGCCAGGCTTCCAGGCACGCCGATACGGTCGCGTAGGCTTCGATGGGCTGCTGGTCAAAACGGGCGCGCTCCCCGCGGCGGCGGTAGAAGCCGTTGGAACCGATGGGAACCAAGTGATCGCTCTGACAGCGCTGCACCTCCGTCAGCCACCGCAAGGTGGTTAATCCGATTTCAACCAACTCCGGCCGGACCAGATCCCTGCCGCACGCCAACAGGGCTTGCGGCAGCCGGGCGTTGGCATAGGACAATACTTCCTCAAACCAGGGCCACTCTGGGGTGCTGGACCGCCGGTAGAGGCCGAGCAGTTTCTCGAGGAGTTCGTCCCGCACCTTCTGGGCCGCCCGGTCTCCCGACAATCGCCTCAAGTATTCCTGGAGGCCCAGCAGCGCATAGGCCCAGGCGCGAGGACTGGAGAAATGGACGACGGCCGGAAGGGCCAGGTCAAAAAGACGTCCAGCGGATCCCTGAAGACCCCGGTCTTGCGAGCGCCCCAAGACAACCCCCAATGCCCACAAAGCCCGTCCGTGACTGTCTTCCGAACCGATCTCGTCCAGCCACCGGCGGTCGTACGAGAGGTGGTTGTGGAAACGTCCGCGCTCGCGGTTGAAGGCGTGCCACAGAAAGGCCTGGTACCGATGCGCCCTGGAGAGGACAACTCCCCGCTGCTCCAGCAAAACAGCCAGCACCAGGGCGCGGGCGTTGTCGTCCGTCGTATAGCCCTCCGCGTAATTGGGGTCTGTGAAAATGGCGTGTTGCAACACGCCGGTTTCGTCTGTCAAATTCTCCAGGTGATCCAGTTTGAGCTCCGGCAGCTCCGTCACCCGCTGGCGAAGCGTCGTGGCCGCAAAGGCCGGGCGGGGATGCTTTCGCCGCTCCTCGCAGGCCCGCGCAAAGCTCTGCATATACCGCCGCGCAACCTTTGTCCATACCATTTCCCTTCCCAGCAGATAGGCTCGCTTGCGCATCGCATGGCGCTCGGCCTCGTTGTCGAGCAGCCAGAGGATCTGAGAAGCGATGGCGTCGGGATCAGCAAAGGGAACCAGGATCCCTCGCTGCTCGGCCAGCAGCTCTTCCGCGTACCAATACGGCGTGGACAACACCGCCTTGCCTGCCCCAACGGCACAAGCGAGCGTCCCAGAAACGATCTGCGCCGGGCTTTGGTAGGGGGTAATGTAGATGTCGGCAGCGCCGATAAACTCGATCAACTCCTGCAAGCTCACGAACCGGTTGTGAAAAATCACGTTGCGGTCCACGGCCAACTTGCGCGCCAGCCGTTCCAGGGACAGCCGGTAGGACTCTCCGTCCCACAGCTTGACGTGCGGGTGCGTGGCGCCAAGAACGACGTACATGACGTTGGAAAAGCGTTCGAGAACGCGGGGCATCGCTTGGATGACATACTCGATCCCCTTATTCCGAGACAGAAGCCCGAAGGTGAGCACAACGATCTTGCCCTCCAACCCGAACTGGTCCTTATAAAAGTTCGGGTCGACGAACGGGACATCCCAGATCCCATGGGGAATGAGGTCGATTTTCTCCTCCGGAACGCCATACAGCTCGTGGGCAAACTGGACAGCGCGACGGCTCATGACCACCACGCGATCCGATAATTGCATGACTTCCTCCAGGACGCGGCGCTGGTCCGCATCCGGCTCCTTCAGGATGGTGTGCAGGGTCGTTACCACCGGCATGCGCAACTCGCGCAGCAACGCTAGGATGTGGCCGCCCGCTGGCCCGCCGAAGATGCCGTATTCGTGTTGCAAGCAAAGCAAGTCTACGTTGTTCGTGTTCAGGAAGTCGGCGGCGCTGCGGTAGCTGCCGAGGTCATGTTGCTCCAGTTCGAAGCGGACTCGCTCCGGATAAGCGTACCCTTCCGCACGATCGTTTACTGGCAGGGCGAAGCAATGCACTTCCGGATATTCGGCCGCCAGGGTCTCGCACAGATCGGTCGTGAACGTCGCAATCCCGCACTGCCGCGGCAGATAGTTGCCCACCACGGCCACGCGCCGGACAAGTTGCGCCTTCCTTCGGCTGGCCGGCTCCCTTCGCGGGGCAGGCGGTCTTCCAGCAGAACCCACAGTCACCGTGGACACGGTACTTCCTCCTCGGCATAACACTCGCAAAATTTGCGGTACAGGCGACGCAGATTGGCGCTCGGATCCCGATAGAACTCGTGGGGAGAAATGTCGATCCAGTCCAGGCGCTCTGGGGATTGCAGCCGTCCCGCTCCGACGAACCGTTGGATTTCGGCCAGGGCAGGCTTGGCGGAGCCGTCGCTCCTCCAAAGACCGAAGTGCCTCTCGTGGGGGGCCTCGTCCAACGGCGGCCGGTTCCACAGGGACGGGGCGTAATCGGAGAAGCACCAGACCAGGGCGCCGGGGAACCCAAAGCGGTGCAAGGCATCCAGCGCCCGGCGCGTGAACCGCGCAGCTTGTTGTTCTTCCAGCACCAATGCCGAGGCGCCGCTCTCGATGGAACGCACCGCCGGAGCCCCAAATTCCTCAAAGAGAACATCCCGCCCCCCCAGCCATCGCGTCACGAGACCGAGAAACGGCAGTAGCCTTTCATCCTCCGCCGATCCGGCCCACCGCGCATACATCGGATAGCCGTGCATGCACAGAAAATCACAGACCTGGGCCGCTTCCTGAGGGCCGAGCCGGCGATCTTCCTCCAAATCCTCCAGATGCAGCCCCAGGGTGATGGGATGATGGGAATCCACGGAGCGGATCGCGCCGGCAATCGTTTCCAGCCACGCTACGGCGGAATCCCGCGACGGCGGCTGCATGCAGTTGGAATTTTCGTTTCCCAGATCGTAGGCCCACAGCGCCGGATGCGCGCGCAACAAGCCGGCAACTTCGCGAGCCAGAAGGGCCTGGGCCCGGAGGATGGGGCTATCGGAATACCAGTTTCGCGGAGCGGCGCGGACTATCCGACCGTTGGCGATCGTGCGGAAGCGGTTGCTGGGCCTGCCCGCTTCCAGGGCCCACGGGGGAATCCAGTTGACACCGCTCATGTGCCCAACGAAGAACGTCACCAGCACCGAAAGCTGCTGGGCGGCGGCGGCGTTGGCAACGTCCATCAAAGAACGAAGGGCTCGTTCCGATACGCACTCCGGCTCCGGCTGGAAGTCCTCCCAGAGCAGGAAGATCCGGACCGAGTCAAAGCCCGCTGCGCGGATTTGTCCAAAATCGGCGCGTACTTCATCGGCCTCGAATCGTTGCCACCAATCCATGGCTTTGCTGGCCGGCCAGTAATTGATGCCGAGACGGAACTTCATGCCCTTCCCGCCTCCGCCCGAGACCGCACGGATACCCCACTCGTTTTTCCCTCTGCCTGTCCACAACGGCTTCGTTTCTCCACCTCATCCAGGAGCTTCTGGTAGACCTTGATATAATTTTCCACCATCCGGTCGCTGCTGAAGTTCGCTTCCACATGGCGGCGGATCTGCTTCCGGTCCAGGGTGCCGACGCGAGCCACAGCCTCGACGGCTTGGGCGCAGTCGTTCACCAAGAAGCCGGTTTCTCCCTCGCGGATCACTTCCGTCACGGCGCCGCGAGCCCGGGCGATCACGGGAGTTCCGCAGGCCATCGCTTCCACCATGCTGAGCCCGAACGGTTCATCGAAATTGATGAGGTGAAGCAAGGCCCGCGCCTTGCCCAGCAGCTCGCTGCGACCAGCCGGTCCCACGGCTCCGATGAAGCGCACCCGTTCGCCGTCCAGGTGGGGGGCCACTGCGCGCTCGAAATAGGCCTGGTCCTGGACAATGCCGGCGATCACGAGCGGCAATCCCGCTTGCTTTGCTACCTGGATGGCTTCGGCGGTTCCTTTCTCGTTGTGGATGCGGCCGTAAAACAGGAGGTAGTCGCCATGTTCCCGTCGAAGCTGGAAATCTTGCGTCCGTATCCCGTGATACACCGTTGCCACGTACTCGAGGTTCGGCCGCCGGTCGGCGTTGCTGATGGCGACGTAAAAAGAGGTTCCGTTGTACTTTTCATAGACGGGCAGGATGCGTTCTGAAGAGAACCCATGGATTGTGGTCAGGACCGGCGTCCTCACCAGCCCGCTGTAGCTCAGGGGAAGGAAATCGAAGTGGTTGTGAATGAGGTCAAACTCCTCCGCCCGCTCGAAGACCGACGAGACATGCAGACACTCCCACACTTTCGGGTCCAGAGTGCGGTCCTCCGAATAGGGGCGAGGGCAGACAGAGGCCAACCGCGCTGCCGTCACAGAATCGGCGGTCGCAAACAGGG
>DATMAF010000131.1:0-8604 GCA_035560315.1 Terriglobia bacterium
TGCTCGCCGCGGGCGGCCGTCTACGCATCCTGCCGGAGGCCACCATTGGAGGCGACATGATTCTGGCGGGAGGCGATGTAATCCTGGAAGGTTCGCTGGCAAGGTCGTTGCGGGCGGTGGCCGGCAAGATTCTGCTGAACGGCGCCATCGCCGGACCCGCCAGCGTACGGACGGAAACCATGACGATCGGCGCTTCCGCTTCCTTGGAAGATGCGCTCTCCTATTTTGCTCCCCAGGAGGCGGCGGTCGACCCAGCTGCGAAACTAAAGGGCCCCGTGTCATTCCATCTCATCTCCGGCATGGATCAGGCTTGGCTTCGCTGGCTGCTGCGAAGAGCCGGCATTGCTTTTTTCATCCTCCGTTTCGCCATGACGCTGGCCGCCGGCCTCTTGTTATTCTTTCTGTTGCAGCGCGTCTCCCAGGAGCTGATCGCTTTCACACTCGAGCATTTTTGGCGCGAGCTTCTCCTGGGGTTTATATTGTTCTTCGTAATTCCGCCGGTGATCTTTCTCATCGCCATCACAGTTGTCGGCGTTCCGGTCGCGTTCCTTGGGGGGCTGTTTCATCTTGGCGTGGGAATCCTGTCGGTGATCTACTCGGGTATTGCGATCGGAGCTCTCGTGCTGCAACGGGTGCGCGCAGACTCTGCGCCCGTGGTGAGTTGGAGCGCGGTGCTGATTGGAATACCAACCGCATTCCTAGTAAGTCTAGTCCCATACTTCGGTTTACTTCTTAACGCCGCCTTCTTCCTGGCGGTTTTCGGCACCATCTATCAGCGCTTTTGGACCCTGCTTCGCGGCGCTCGCGCTTCCCTGCCTGAATGAATTCTTCCGCTATTGGGGAGAGGACTGGAGCAGGAATCCAGTATCATGGAAAACGATGCTGGACTGGGTTCGCGGGCCGCATCACGAATGATGAACAAGCAGGTTACCATCGCCGCGATACAGGCAAGGGCCTCCGCGGATCCGTCCGCCAATCTGTTGAAAACCGCCGCGATGGTGCGCCAGGCGGCGCGCCGCGGCGCTCGGATCATCTGCCTGCAAGAACTCTATCGCACCCGTTACTTTCCCCAACAGCCCCAGCGCGATTGCAGCGCCTGTGCGGAGACGATACCCGGCGAGTCGACGGAATTGTTTCGCCCGCTGGCGAAAGAACTGGGCGTCATCCTCATCGTTCCTGTTTTTGAGAAGGCCCGCGCCGGCCGGTATTACAACTCCGCGGTCGTGATCGACGAGGCGGGAAGGCTGCTCCCCACCTACCGCAAAATGCACATCCCCCAGGATCCGCTCTTTTACGAGAAGGATTATTTCGCTCCCGGAGATCGCGGCTGGAAAGTCTATCAGACAACGTTCGCCACCTTCGCGGTGCTGATCTGCTACGACCAGTGGTTCCCCGAAGCGGCGCGCGCCGTCACGCTAGCGGGGGCCGAGATTATCTTCTATCCCACCGCGATCGGCCACGTGGTGGGCTACCGCTCCGCCGACGGCGACTGGCACGACGCCTGGGAGACGGTCATGCGCGGCCATGCCATCGCCAACGGGGTTCATGTTGTGGCGGTGAATCGGGTCGGGCGCGAAGAAAAGCTGCGCTTCTGGGGCCAGTCGTTTGCCTGCGACAGCTTCGGCAAAGTTCTGAAGCGCGCCAGTTCGAGGCGCGAGGAAGTGATGATCGCGCAGCTAGATTTGGCGCACAACCGGCGCATCCGCGAAGGCTGGGGTTTCCTGCGCAACCGCCGTCCGGACGCCTACCGGGAACTGCTGTCCGGGACCGTCCGGCCGCGCCGGCGCGGAAAGGGGCCAACCGCAGCTCTTTCGCTGCGCTCAGGATGATCCGGAACGAACCCTCGCCGCGAGCGATGGGGTACCACATGCCGGCGGAGTGGGAACCGCATGAGGCGGTGTGGCTGGCTTGGCCCCACGACACGACCTCCTTCCCCTACCTCGAAGAGGCGGAAGCCGCCGTCGCGCATTTCATTCGCGAAATTCACGACAGCGAGCGCGTGGAGTTGCTGGTGCTGGATACAGCCATGCGCGAGCGCGTCGCCGCGCTGCTGCGCGTGCACCGCGTGGAGATGTCGCGCCTCCGCTTTCACCTCCACGACTACGCCGACATCTGGTTCCGCGACTACGGGCCGATCTTTGTCGTGAACCGGGGCGCGCGGCAGCTGGCCCTGATCAAGTGGGTCTTCAACGCCTGGGGCAACAAGTACGAGACGCTGCTCAAAGACAACCAAATCCCCTATTTCATGAATGCGACCATGCACCTGCCGCTGTTTGAGCCGGGCATCGTGCTGGAGGGCGGCTCGATTGAAGTCAACGGCCGCGGGACTCTGATGACTACCGAGCAGTGCTTGCTGAACCCCAACCGAAACCCTTCCCTGGGCAAAGCGGAGATCGAGAGGTATCTGAGCGACTTTCTCGGCGTGCGGCACTTCCTCTGGCTGAAAGAGGGCATTGCCGGCGACGATACCGACGGCCACATTGACGACATCGCCCGCTTCGTGAATCCCACCACGGTGCTGTGCGCGCGGCAGCCGGATCGGAGCGACCCGGACCATGAAGTGCTCGAAGAGAACTTCCGGCGGCTTGCAGCGGCCACCGATCAGGACGGAAGGAAACTCCGCCTCGTCGCGCTGCCGGTTCCGGGCTGGGTCGGCGACGCGCAGGGCCGGCTGCCTGCCAGTTACGCCAATTTCTATATTGGCAACACCAAGGTGCTCGTCCCGCTGTTCGGCACCGAGAACGACACCGCGGCACTGGAAGTCATCCAAGCGGTCTTTCCGGATCGCAAGGTGGTGGGGATCAGCGCGCGTTCTCTGGTCTACGGCCTGGGCACGTTCCACTGCATGAGCCAGCAGCAGCCCGCCGCCTAATTCGCCCCCAAGAGCCCGGAGAGCCCGCTCTTCTGCGACCGCGGCTATTGGGAAGCACCCTTGGTTGCCACCACGGCATAGTGCCAGCCGAGGCGGCCTCGCGGCGCGGGCATGGCGCTGAAATCGGGCGCCGCTTCAAAGGGAGCGGCCTGGGCGGGCGGCAAGTTCACGGCGATGGTGGCGGTATCCTCCGCTATCTCCTCGCAGACCCCGCCCTCGAGACAGTCCTGCATCACCATCCGGAACTGAAACTCCGTCAAGGTAATCCGCGGCGAGTTATTCTGAACCTGACCCTCCACATGATAGCCGCTCCCGTCGCGGCCCCGGAGCAGGCGGACGTTGAAGACCTCCACATCCTCGGGCGTGATCTGCGCGGGCGCGGCGGGCGGCGACGCCGCCTCTTCCGTCGCGCTCTGCCTCTCCCCCGCCGAACAGCCCGCCAGCACCAGCAACGCAGCGGCCGCCAGCCAGCCGGCAAGGTCCCCGCAATGGAAGGCTTTCAGCTTCGCAATCAGGATCATCCGCTCCTCTCCCGCCAAAAACCATCCCGGTTTCGGAACCGCTTTTCTTGCCCTGTACTATACCATGCATCGCCGAGCCGCTGGCGGCCGCTACTCAGCGATCTTGAGGACCGCCAGGAAGGCTTCCTGCGGGATGTCGACGCGCCCCACGCGCTTCATGCGCTTCTTGCCCTCCTTCTGCTTCTCGAGCAGCTTGCGCTTGCGGGTGATGTCGCCGCCGTAGCACTTGGCCAGCACGTTCTTGCGCAGCGGCGGGATATTCTCGCGCGCCACGATGCGGCTGCCGATGGCGGCCTGCAAGCTGACCTCGAACTGCTGCCGCGGGATCAGTTGTTTCAGCTTCTCGACCAGCGCCTTGCCCCGCTCGTGCGCAAAATCGCGGTGGACGATCATGCTCAGAGCGTCGAGCGGCTCGCCCGCCACCAGCACATCCAGCTTCACCAGCGGCGCCTCCTGATAGCCGGAGAGGTGATAGTCCAGCGAGGCATAGCCGCGCGAGACGCTCTTCAGGCGGTCGTAGAAATCGAGCACGATCTCGTTGAGCGGCAGATCGTAGGTCAGTATGACCCGCGTCGAGGAAAGGTATTCGAATGACTTCTGCGTGCCGCGCTTCTCTTCGAGCAGCTTCAGCACGCCGCCGAGGTATTCTTCCCGCGTAATGACGGTGGCGGTAATGATCGGCTCCTCGACCTTTTCGATCTCTCCGGCCGCGGGAAACTTGGTGGGGTTCTCCACTTCCTCCACCACGCCGTTGGTGCGCGTCAGGCGATAGCGCACGCCCGGGGCGGTGGTGATGAGGTTCAGGTGGAACTCGCGCTCCAGCCGCTCCTGCACGATCTCCATGTGCAGCAGGCCCAGGAACCCGCAGCGGAAGCCGAAGCCCAGCGCCACGGAGCTCTCCGGCTCGTAGTACAGCGCCGCATCGTTCAGGCGCAGCTTCTCAAGCGCCTCGCGCAGCGGGCCGTGATTGTCGGCATCCACCGGATAGAGGCCGGCAAAGACCATCGGCTTGATCTGCTGGAAGCCGGCCAGCGGCTCGGCGGCCGGCCGCGCCTCTTCCGTAACCGTGTCGCCGATCTGGGCGTCGGAAATCTTCTTGATGCCGGCGGCGATGAAACCGACCTCGCCCGCCGAGAGCTCCTCCACCTCCACCGGCTTGGGCGTGAAGACCCCGAGCGAGTCGGCGACGTAGACCTGGCCGTTGGACCAGAAGCGGATGCGGTCGCCCTTCCGCAGCCTTCCTTCCTTCACCCGCACCAGCACGATGACGCCGCGATAGGGATCAAACCAGGAGTCGAAGATCAGCGCCCGCAGCGGTGCGTCGGGAGAACCTTTGGGCGGCGGGATGCGGTGCACGATGGCCTCCAGCACCTCCTCCACGCCGGTGCCGTGCTTGGCGCTGACCTCCAGCGTGTCTTTGGCCGACAGGCCGATGCCGTGCTCAATCTGGCCCTTCACCACCTCCGGCTCGGCGCTGGGCAGGTCGATTTTATTGAGGACGGGAATGATCTCCAGGTTGTTCTCGATGGCCAGAAACGCATTGGCGATGGTCTGCGCCTCGACGCCCTGCGAAGCGTCCACCACCAGCAGCGCCCCGTCGCAGGCGGCCAGGCTGCGCGAGACCTCGTAGGAAAAATCCACGTGGCCAGGAGTGTCGATCAGGTTGAGCTGATAAGTCTCGCCGTCCCGGGCCCTGTACCACAGGCGCACGGCGTGGGCCTTGATGGTGATGCCGCGCTCGCGCTCCAGGTCCATGGCGTCCAGCACCTGCTCCTTCATCTCGCGCTGGCTCAGCGCGCCGGTCATCTGGAGCAGCCGGTCGGCCAGCGTGGACTTGCCGTGGTCGATGTGCGCAATGATGGAAAAGTTGCGGATGTACTTGCTGTCCATGGATGCCTACGCATCCATGCTATCAGATGCGTTGCTCGGAGGAAAAATCTGCGCTGAGCTATAACCCCAGGGCGGAGGACATCTGGGCGACGAGCCACTCGCCGTGGCGCTTGTCGGCGATGCCGCCGGCGAGCGACTCTTCCTTGCCGTTGAGCAGCACGGCGCGGATGTCATAGTACGCCGTCCCGCTGCGGCCGCCGGATTGCATCCCCACGTTGAGCGTCAGCTTGCTGATGTCGCTTGCGGGCATCACGCCATTGGCGACGGGAATCCCCAGCAGGGAATAGCGGTAGTGCAACTGGCCGCCACCGATGACGAGGCGCGTCGAGCCGAACCAGCGGTGGAGCACGACCAGCAGCAGCACCAGATCAATGAGGCCGAAGATGATGAACAGGATGCCGGGTGTTTCGAGCAGGGGGATGAATGACACCACTGCCGTCCAGAGCGCAAAGAAGACCGTGATGCCGATGGCCGCGCCCTTGTTGCGAGCGGCTTTGAAGAGGAACTCCGTGCCGTCCGGCGCGGGACGGACGATGATCCCGGTGCGGGCCAGCTCAGCAGGGTCTGCCGGCCCGGCTGGCGCAAGCGGGACGGGGCTGGCGAATGCGCCTTCGCCGGCTGGCTGCGTCGGAGCGCTTCCGAAGACCGGCACCTCGAACTCGTCGCGGTAGTCCAGGCCGGGAACGGATGCCTCTGCCGCCAGAAACCAGAAGATGCCGCTGTCGGACTCCTGAGGGCTGGTCTCCAGGCCATCGCGGGGCACCGCGAATTGGACAGGGATCAGCGCAGACTCAGGCCCGGACTGAATGCGGCCGGGCGGAATGGTCTGCTCCTCGCGCCACAGGATCTCCTCCCGCACGTTGCGATTCTTGCCGGCGCCGGAAACCGTCCGGCGGACGCAGGTCAGCTTCACCCGCACGCCCTGGGGCGGCGGAGCGGAGAAGCGCGCTTCAATGAAGCCGCGCAACTCTCCGCCGAGTTTGGCTGGAACCGCATCCATCCGGAACCAGGTCCGGCCGTATCGCCGCATGCGCAACGTCTGGACGACCGCAACCGACAGCAGGACCGCCCCGATGGCGGGAAACAGCAGCGCGATCCATCCGAATTCTTCTTCCTGCCAGATGGGAGGACGAATGAACAGGATCGGAGAGCTGATCAGGTTCCACAGCACGGCAAAGACCCAGATCCCGGTCAGCGAAGTGCGGGCATTGCTCTTGGACTTGCCCGCCGCCCAGTCCTCACGGCGCATCCAGGGCTGGCCGGGATGCAGCGCCATGCGGGCCGCCTGCTCGCGGAGCATTCGGCTTCCGGCAACGGAGGCATACAGCAGGCCGAAGCCCGCCCCGGAGAAGATCAGTCCAAAGAGAGCGAGCATGGCGACGGCCATGCCGTCGCCGCCCGTGCTCCGCTCATGAAGCGCAAAGTAGAACGCGCCCAGACCGATGGCGCAGAAGGGCAGGCAGAAGAGAAATAACGCGAGGCCGCCTCGTTTGGTGCTGGAGGTGAATGCGACCTTCATCGCACCGCATTATGCCACGGGCGCGGCAAGAATCCATGCGGTCCGGTAGGCAGGCGGCGCGGCCTGCTCATTGGCAAAAAGGGCACGGCTGGATACCGTGCCCTTTTGGTCTGTCTGTTTGCCGGTGAGACTAGCCGCCAGTGGAAACGCCGGCGCGCGGCACGCGGCGCTTCACCAGGTCGGCGTAGGTGCTGATGATGGCGCCCGCCGGCCGCAGGTTGTATTCGTTGGCGAAGTTGGTATGAACATGGACGATCTTGCCGTCAAAGACCACCAACTGCGGCTGGATATCCCGGATGTTGTCTTCCGGCATGGTGAGGTAGTCCTGGTCCAGCACCACGATGTCGGCCAGCTTGCCTTTTTCGAGCGAGCCGATCTTGTCCGGCTTCAGGACGTACTCGGCCGCCCAACTGGTAATCATCCGCAGCGCCGTGGGGCGGTCGACCCGCTCCTGGGGCGCCCAGACGCGGCCCTGACGGTCCTTGCGCGTCACCGCGGCGCGGATGTCGTCCCAGATATAGGAGCCGCTGTCGGACTCCAGCACCACCCGGCCTCCGGCCTTCACCATGCTGGCCAGCGGGCTGGGGAAGGTGTTGGCCACCTGCTCGCCGTAGGCCCGCGCGATGGTGGCGGAATTGTTGACCGAGCGCAGCACATAGCAGCTCATGAACACCCTGGTCTTGGCAATGCGGGGGAAATCTTTCGGATTGACCATGTCGCAGTGGTCCAGGCCCCAGTCCTTGGTGGCCTCCGGGCCATATTGCCGCTGCAATTGCTCGATGAAGTTCAGCATATTGCCGGTGGCGCGGTCGCCGGCCACGTGCACGTTGGCGAACCGCACGCCGTCGCGGCCGCTGGCCATCACCCAGTTCTGGTAATAATTCTCGGTGATGCTGGCGGCGCGGCGCGGAGAACCTTTGTATTCGATGTCGGTGTGGCACTGCCCCATCGGAAACCAGCTGTCAATGGCCGTGTAGGTGCCGGTGCGTTTCTGGTCGGTGCAGGCGCGGCTGGTGACGCCATCAATGGCCGTCGGTCCCATGCCGGTCATCCACAGCCGGTCGGACTCCCCGGCGGGGCCTTTGCCGATCTTGGCCGCCATCGCCTTCAGGTTCGTTTTGGACAGGTCGGTGTTGCCGAACGTTTCGATGTCCCCATAGCCGATGCGCCACGTCAGCCGGCCCTGATCTTCGAGCAGTTTGTAGGCCGCCAGCGAATCCTTCGGCATGCGGGTGGCGATGGCCGTCATGCCCATCGCCAGGTGTTCCTGCATATTCTTCTCGTAGAGCGGCGCCAGCACCTCGGGCTTGCGGTCGTAGGTGAAGGGCAACAGCAGGCGGCTGGCGGGCGGCTCGACGTGCCCGTCCGGGCGGCCCTGGTTGTCGATCCAGTAGCGGCCGTTCCGCTTGACGAAGTCCCCGTGGTTGGCCATCAGCCAGTCCATGGCCTTCTTGTTGGCCAGGAAGCCGTTGAAATCCGGAATGCCCAGCGACATCAGCACCGGATTGTTGGGGGTTACCTTGTCCAGCTCCCACTGGTTCAGCTCGTCATAGAGAATCTTGGCGAAGGCCGGACCGGTTTCATCTCCTTCCCCGGCGAAACCAATGCGGTTGTTCAGATAAATCCACCGTCCCGGCGTAAATTCCTTCTGCCATTTGGCCATCACGTTGCGGACCTGGTTCAGCACGTCTTCCTTGGTTTTGACGCCGGTCCAGTCCACCGGATAGCGGCGCAGCTCGTCGTCGGTGTTGTTGCCGCCATAGCCGCCTTCCGCGGCGCCATACATGTGGCGGTGGGTATCG
>DATMAF010000132.1:0-2231 GCA_035560315.1 Terriglobia bacterium
CGGCCGATGGACCCTGGCGCAGACCAGAAAAAAGGCGGCGGTCAAGTAATCCATGGGCATCCTGGAGGTCAAACACTGCACCAAGCGGTTTGGCGGTTTGGTGGCCGTCAAGGACCTGAACATGTCGCTCCATCGCGGCGACCTGTACGGACTGATCGGTCCGAACGGAGCCGGCAAGACCACCATCTTCAACCTGATGACGGGGGTCTACGCCCCGGATGAAGGCTCCATTGAGCTGGACGGGCAGCCGATTCACCGCCAGAAGCCTTCCGCCATCGCCCGGCTTGGCATCTCCCGCACGTTCCAGAATATCCGCCTATTTCAAAGCATGACGGTGCTCGAAAACGTCCAGCTAGCGCGCCATATGCGCAAACGGCAGGGGCTTCTGGACGCCGTTGTGCGCACGCCCCGGTTCCAGCAGGAGGAGGCGGAAATCGAGCGCGACGCGATGGAACTGCTGCGCATTTTTCACCTCGACAGGCGCGCGCATGAACTGGCGACGAACCTCCCCTACGGCTCGCAGCGCCGCCTGGAGATCGCCCGCGCCCTGGCGACCCGCCCCAAGGTGCTGCTGCTGGACGAGCCCGCCGCCGGCATGAACCCGCAGGAGTCCCGGGAGTTGATGCGCCTGATTCAATGGTGCCGCGACCAATTTGAGATCACCATCCTGCTGGTCGAGCACAATATGCAGGTGGTCATGGGAGTGTGCGAGAAAATCCAGGTGATCGATTACGGAGAGACCATCGCCTTGGGCACGCCGCGGGAGATTCAGGACCATCCCAAAGTCATCGAGGCGTATCTGGGAGGCGTTTGAGGGAAGGCCCCGCGATGATGCTCGAGCTCAAAAACGTTTCCAGCGGCTACGGCGCCATCGAGGCGCTCAAGTCCGTCAGCCTCTCGATTCAGGCCGGCGAGATCGTCACGCTGATCGGCGCCAATGGCGCGGGCAAATCCACCACACTTCGCGCCATCACGGGCCTGGTGCCGCTCACCTCCGGCGAGATTCTCTTTGAAGGCCAACGGCTGAACGGAACGCCGACGCACAAGATTGTGGCGCTGGGAATCTCCCTGGTGCCGGAAGGGCGCGCCATCTTCGCGAACCTGTCCGTCGCGGAAAATCTGGAGATGGGAGCCTACCTGCAGCGCGACCATGCGCAGAAACACCGCGACCTGGAGCGGGTCTACAGCCTGTTTCCGCGCCTGAAGGAGCGGCGGCGGCAACAGGCCGGGACGCTCTCGGGCGGCGAGCAGCAGATGCTGGCCATCGGCCGCGCCCTGATGGCCCGCCCGCGGCTGCTGCTGCTGGATGAGCCGTCGCTCGGGCTGGCCCCGCTGCTGGTGCACACGATCTTCGCGGCCATCGACGAGATCAATAGCGAAGGCACCACCCTGCTGCTGGTCGAGCAGAACGCCAACGTGGCCCTGAAGCATTCCCACCGCGCCTACGTGCTGGAGACCGGCAGCATCGTCATGGAAGGACCCTCCCAGCAACTGGCCCGCGACCCCCGCGTCAAGGAAGCCTACCTCGGCGAGAAATAATCGGAAGAGTTGGTGGAAACGATGAAAACGGGCTGCGATTTTTCTAAGGGCGAGCAGAATCCCTGTTCTCGGAGGCTCAAGCAGCAGCCGACCCTCCGGCTGGATCGGGCAACCGTCCGATATTTTAAGAACCGGTCGGAGGAGACCGGCATTCCGTATCCGACGTTGAGGCGCGTCTGCCTCCGGGACTGCGCCCCAAGCGGCAAGCGGCCCTTGTCAAACTTCCGGATTCACCTGCCGATCCAAGCTGAGGTAAAGTAGGGAACCATGAGCGCGGCTCCAGTGATGATCTTTGCGCTGTGCGTGCTGGCCATCGGCTACCGCTATTACAGCGCGTTTTTGGCGGCCAAGGTGGCGGTGCTGGACGATACCCGCCTCACCCCGGCGCACCGGCTGAACGACGGTCAAAACTATCATCCGACGCACAAGTGGGTCCTGTTCGGGCACCACTTCGCGGCCATTTCGGGGGCGGGGCCGCTGGTGGGGCCGGTGCTGGCGGCGCAGTTTGGCTACCTGCCGGGCACGCTGTGGATACTGATCGGCGTGGTGCTGGGCGGAGCGGTGCAGGATTTCGTGATTCTGTTCGCCTCCATGCGGCGCGACGGGAAGTCGCTCGCGCAAATGGTGCGGGAGGAATTGAACACGACGGCCGGCGTGATCGGCGTGGCGGCGATCCTGTCGATCATGATCAT
>DATMAF010000133.1:0-2136 GCA_035560315.1 Terriglobia bacterium
AGCCCAGCCACCCGAAGATGTCGATGTTGTCCCAGCCCTCCTTGTTGTCGCCGCGCGGCGGGTAGTAGTTGATCCGCACCACGTGGTGGAAGTCCTTATAAAGATCGGGGTAGAGGTCCGGCTGGAGAATATGCTCCAGCACCGAGAGCTTGCTCTCCTCCTTGGTCTTGAATGACTCGGGGTCGTCCAGCACCTCGCCGTCGCGGTTGCCCAGGATGTTGGTGGAGTACCACCCCGCGAGACCAATCAGGCGCGCCTTCAGGCCCGGCGCCACGATGGTCTTCATCAGCGTCTGCCCGGTCTTGAAATCTTTTCCGCAGATGGGAACGGAGTTCTGCCGCGCCAACTCCGTCAGCGCCGGGATGTCCACGGTCAGGTTGGGCGCACCGTTGGCGAAGGGGATGCCGAGCTTCAGCGCGGCGTAAGCGTAGATCATGCTGGGCGCGATGGCGGGGTGATTCTCCTTCATGCCGCATTCGAAATCCTTCAGCGTCTGGTGGACCGCTTCCGGCTTCAGGAAAATTTCGGTCGAGCCGCACCACACCATCACCGTGCGCGCCACCCCGCTGGTTTTCTTAAAATTTTCGATGTCGGCGATCACCTGCTGCGCCAGATCGTACTTGTTGGGACCCTTTTTTACGTGCGTCCCGTCCAGCCGCTTCACATAGAACTTGTCGAACACGGCCGGCATGGGCCGGATGCTTTCCAGAAACGGCTGCACCTTGCTCAGCAGTTGCTGTTCCAGAACGCCCCCGTTCACGGCCACCTCGTAGCAGTTGTCGGGACGGATGTCCCAGCCCGCAAAGACCAGGTCATCGAGGGCGGCCAGCGGGACGAACTCTTTGATGGCGGGCACGCGCCGGTCGCTGCGCTTGCCGAGCCGGATAGTGCCCATCTGCGTCAGCGAGCCGATGGGCTTGGCCAGCCCCTTGCGCACCGCTTCCACTCCGGCGATGAAGGTGGTGGCCACCGCCCCCATGCCAGGAACCAGCACCCCCAGCTTGCCTTTTGGTTCCGCGATCGCGACCGGCTGCCCTGATGCGCTGCTCACTGCCGTTTCCCCCTGCCCGCGAATTGCCCAAAGCCATCCATCATGCGCCATAAGGCCGCCCGTGACAAGGACCTTCGCCGAGGGCGGCGAAACAGGCTCTCGCACGACGCCGCAGGGAAGGTAGTGTTTCGATGAGACGAAAGGGCACGGCGTTAGCCATGCCGGCACGCCCCGGCTGGCAGCCCGGGCTTTCGCCGCAGAGGCTTCCCTCAACGGTGGCATTCAACGCGCCGCCCCAATTTCCCCAAGCGGCGGCTATAATTAGGAATATAATCGTGGCACCATCGCGGCGAGGTCCCGACAGAACCATGCTGAGTGGCCATCACCGGCGCGCGTCCGGCATCATTGTCGCGGCCCTGGTTCTTTCGCTTCTGCTGGCATCCTGCTCGCTGAACCCGCCGGAACAGCGTGCCGCCCGCCCGTCGCAGAGATCCTCCGCAGCCCTCCGCAACGCCTCCGCCGACCGCTTTCAACTGACCGGCGCCGTCAAGGCCGACGCCTTCAACGACCTCGCCACGGGCCGGGAGGCCCCCCGCGACGGCGGCCAGTTGGTCATCCGAGTCCGCGCCGAGCCGGACTCGGTAAACCCGTGGACGGACAACTCGCTTTACTCGGGCTATGTAACCGGACTCATTTACAACTCGCTGCTGCGGCAGAACCCGGAAACCTTCGAATGGGAAGGTAGCCTCGCCGAGCGCTGGACGGAGGAGGACGTGGTGGTGCGCGCCGACGGCCGCGAGTTGCGCGGAAAGGCTTCCTACGCCGGCCCGGGTGAGACCGGAGACGTTCTGCTGCGCACGTCCGCCGGGGACACGTTCAGACTGGCGGCGCGTGAGGTGCGGGAGGTTCGCAAGGGCGTTGCCTTCACCTTCTACCTGCGCCGCGACGTGAAGTTCCATGACGGCCGTCCGCTGACCGCCGAGGATGTGAAGTTCAGCTTCGACACCATCAAGAACGAATACGTTGACGCGCCCGCCCTGCGCGGCTACTACAACGACCTGAAGAGCTGCGAGGTCTTGGACGCCTACACCGTCCGCATGACCTACTCCAAGCAGTACTGGCTGGCGCGCAGCTTCGCCGGCGGG
>DATMAF010000134.1:0-11108 GCA_035560315.1 Terriglobia bacterium
CATCGATGCCGCCTGGCTCCGCAATCTGTACAGCTTCGCGCTCAAGCCCGACGCCGTCTTTTATCTGCGCATCGGCGTGGAGGATTTGGTGCCGCGGGTGGTTTTCTCGCACGGCTTTGATTATTGGGAATCAGGCCTGGACGTGTACGTCAGCGAAGACATGTACGAGAGCTTCTGCAAGTACCAGAGCGAGCTGATGAAACAGTTTGACGGTCTGGCACAGGAGTATGGTTTCAAGATCGTGGATGCCGCCGACCGCGTGGAGGCCGTTTTCCGGAGGCTGCGCGCGGGCATTGCGGAGGTGTTGCAGGGAGAAGTGCGGAGCGGCCAGCCGCCGGCTGCGGAGAAACGGCCGCCGGAAGGGGCCGGGGTGGGGGCCTCAGCGATGGAGTTTCCCGGCTCGCAAGTGGTGGGAGGAGGCCAGCCATCGGATTGACTGCGCCGGTTTGCGCGACGGCTGCGGCGGGCTGGCCGCCAGGAACGCCCGCACCCACTCGTTCAGATGCTCCCACCTTTCCGAGCTGCCTGCCGTCTCCCAAAATCGCTCTTCGTAGCGCCGCTTCCGCCGCCGGTTTTGCAAAACCAGCCGTTCCACTTCCATGGCCAGTTCCAGGCGCTCCCGCAGCATCCCGGAACCGGCCACCATCTCCAGCATCATCTCCTCCTGGACTTCCAGGTCGTGCCAGTCGCCGAGTTGCTGCTGGAGGCGGCGCAAGTATTGCAGCGGCCGTTGGCTATCAGGAGCGCCGAGCCGGTGAATGACCTCGATCAGGTAGCGGGTTTTTTTCCCCGCGATGCGAACCGCGTGCAGCAAGCGGGCTTCGCGCTGCTCGCGCGCCTGGCGCAGGCTGCTCTCCAAGCCCTGCCAGGTTTCCTGCAACGCCGCCCCGAGGCGTTGCCGCAGAGCCGCATCCAGATCGGCGGCCAGCGGTGCCGTCCCGCCTCCGGCCGGCGCAACACTGGGCAGAGCCTCTCGCAACCCCTCCAGTTCTTTCCGCAGCTGGATGTAGATGCCCGGCAGGTTCAATTTCTCCAGCCTCCGGATGGCCTTGCGGAAGCAACGCGTCCGCCGGGCGGCCAAGTACTCCTGGAAGGCTTCCCAGGCCGGGCGGCGACGGACTCGCTTTCGTTTCAGAACGCGCGCCGCGCGCTCGGCCAGGACATCGCAATTCCGAACCAGGGAGAGCGCTTTGCGGCAGCGGCGGATGGCGCGGCGCAGCTTCCGGATGCGCGCCGGGGCCGGGGCGTAGAGCAAATCCAGGACCTGCTGCAAGCGGCGGCTGGCCACCCGGATGTCATGGATGGCTTCGGCATTTTCGCCTTTCAGAACTTTGGCCTCTAAAGAAGCGAAGCGGTCGAGATGGTGCCGCGCGATGGCAAGGACCTGCTCCGAGAGCGCCGGGACGGCTGGCGGCTCCGGCGCCCCGCGGAGCCAGAGTTGTCGTGGAGTTGCTTCCTCCGGCTTCCGCCGGCCAGAAATTCTGGGTTTGGTCCTCGGCATATCGCGTCTGTGCCACGAGGCGCAGGGCCGCCACGGTTCGGACGCCGGCCCGCAGATGTCCTAGCGGAGAGCCCGCAGCAGGCGGGGCGTCAGCCACCAAATGAGTTTGCTGTCCTCGCCGGAGAGCAGGTCGCGGCAGCGAATGAGGCAGCAGCCGCCCTTCTTGAATTCGAGATTCGCCGCTGGCCCGGCGCCAAGCAACCGCCCGGCCAGATGGCCGAGGTCCGGCTCGTGCCCCACCAGCAGAATCCTCCGCCGGCGCTTCTCTCGCGCCAGAAACGCGGCCAACTCCTCGAAGGCTCCTCCGGGGCGCAGCGCCGGACACAGGTCCACCGGCGATGGCGTCCGCGCCGTCGCCGCCACGATTTCGGCTGTTTCCAGAGCGCGGGCCAGCGGGCTGCTGACAATCCAGTCGAATTGATAACCCAACCTTCGAAGGCCGCGAGCGATTTGCTCGGTGCGCTTCCTGCCTTTCGGGGTTAGCCGACGTTCTTCATCGCGGAGAGTCGATGCCGCCGTGCGCGGCGCCGCGATGCCGTGCCGCATCAGGAACAGTTCGTAGCCATCGCCTTGCCCGGATTTCATGCGGGGTGCTTTCCTGCGGAACCGTACGGCCGCGGGTCGCTTTCCCCCCCGGACGTTCTGCTGTTTCCGGAATGCTCTCCGGCCTCGTTCCACAGCGCCTCGAACTCTTCCCGGTAGGACTGCACCAAGCCCGCATTGGCCAGAACCACGAGGTTCTCAAAATTCTCCTCGTCGGATTCGGTCGTCCAGTTGTAACTTCCGGTCAGCAGCAGGCGGTTATCCAGAATAACAAACTTGTGGTGCATTTTGGAGTCCGCTCCCCGCCGCCCGCGCAGCAGCCGAAACGGAAGCTGGTAGATCTCCAGAAGCCGGCGGGTCTCCGCGTCGGACTGGTGCTTGCCGAGATCAAGTACCAGGCGCAGGCGCACCCCACGCCGGGAGGCGTCGAAAAGAACGGCGGCCAGTTTCGGGCTGTTGAGGCGATATAACGCGGCATCCAGGCTCGTGGTCGCGCTCCCCAGCAACCTTTCAATTTGTTCGGATATGCGCTGGGTTCGTGAAAATGCCGCCCACGGCGTTGCTTGCGAAGGACTCACGCGAGCACTCTACTAAAAAGGGGCGGCAGGCGCAATTCATCCAGACATCACCCCGCGAGAAGCAACGTATTGACAAGGGCTTGAAGGCAGGACTAGAATTTCCCCGGATGTTGCGGGACGTTCGCGTGCGGCGGAAAGCGATAGCCGGGGCCACCATCGGATAGAACCGATCGGTGGTTTTTTTTTGTGCTTCCAGAGTCCATGGCTGGGCAGCGGCACCCCCGTCCCCGCCGACGCGACCCGCGGCGCAGCACCGCTAAGGAAGGAGAACGACCGTGGCGCGAGTTACAGGCAAAGTCAAGTGGTTCAATAATACCAAAGGGTATGGCTTCATCGGCCAAGACGGAGGAGCGGATGTCTTCGTCCATTACTCCGCCATCGAAGGCGATGGCTATAAGACGCTGCACGAAGGCGATGCGGTGGAATTCGAGGTAACCCAAGGCCAGAAAGGTCCTCAAGCTGAGAAGGTCGTCAAACTATAACTCCCGCCCGCCAGCGCAACTGGAACCCCCGCCATCATCTGAACCCGTGCCAGCGGCTGAATCCCTCAGCCGCTGGTTTCGGTGTGGAGGGAGGGAAGTTCTTTCCGTACGAAGTGGGCGGACAGAAAATCCTCCAGTTCGTTCTCCCGGATCGCTCCTTCCCGAATGAGATGCCAGGATTTCTCCCACACCCCGACAACCGTTGACGGAACCGCGCTGGGGCTGGGTCCTGCGTCCAGGATCAGCGGTAGCTCCCGGCCCAAGCAGGCCTCCAGTTCGGGGGCGCTCTGGCAGGGAGGCTGGCCGGAACGGTTGGCGCTGGTGCCGGTGATGGGGCCGCCGAAGGCCCGCGACAGTTCCCGCGGGATAGCGGCCGCGGGAAGCCGCAGTCCGACCCGCCCCGTTCCCCCCGTCACTATCGCCGGCAATCGTTCTACTGCCTCCACCACCACGGTCAGCGGTCCGGGCCAGTAGCGCCGGGCCAACAGGTGGAATGCTTCCGGGAGATGTTTCGCAACGCTTCCGGCCATCTCCAGGGAATCCACCAGCAGCAGTACGGGGGCGTCCGGAGAGCGGCCTTTCACGGCGAAAATACGCTCGACTGCGGCGGGTTGGAAAGGATCCGCCGCCAGCCCGTACAGCGTGTCCGTGGGAATCCCAATCACCTCGCCGCGCCGCAGGCAGTCTGCGGCGAGCGCAATGCGCTCCGGCTGGGGCGCGACCGGATCAACCTGCAAAATTTGCGCCACTGCCCCCCCAATCTTCTCAAAAGCGCAACTGGAAGCGCTGCTGAAAGAGTTTTTCCGTATCCAGCCTAACGCCCGGCGCCGCGCTTTCAAACGCGGTCTGCTCGTAGCCCAAGACCAGCTTGACGTTGCGGTTCAGATACCAATTCAGACCGACGGCCCAGGCGGTGGCTTCGCGGGCGGACTCGGCCGGATCAGCATAGAAGGGGAAGGCTTCGCGGTCGATTTGCAGTCGGGCGATTCGCGCCACAAACTCGAAGGCTCCCCAACCGCCGTTGCTTGGATCAAACGGCCGCTCCGGCGCAACGCCTTCGAAGCTGCCGGGGTCGCCCGTGAGAACGTAGGACCCCATCCATTGCCAGGCCCGGTGGTTCATCGTTGCCTGGGAAGAGCCACGGCGCACTTCCTGGACCGATTGGGTGTATTCCGCCATGAGGCCAAATGGGCCGGCGTACCAGTATCCTTGCGGCGCCAGGCGGTAGTGAACCCCGTCGGCAAACACCGCTTCATGGTATTGAAAGAAATCAAATCCTCCAGTGCTCTCATAGACGGGCAAGTTGGAAGACTCAGCATTGCCTTGCGCATGCCCGTAGGAGCCGCCGATGCCAAAGCTCAGCCCGGCCAAAGCGCGCGGTGAAGGGCCCGCGAAGGGCTGAAACATCAGGCGGCCGTTGAACTCGCTCAGGTCGTCGTTCTCTCCGTCCCCCGAGGCTCCATCCGGGAGGCCGTTGAACACCCCGACCGCATACGATATCTTCGCCTGAGCCAGATTGCCAAAGAGTTGTACTCCCAGGTCGCGATTTGGAACCAGACGGGTCGGTAGCGCGCGCTCGTGCAGCGGCAAGGCCATCCCGGAACGCAGCCGCTCCAGCCCGACGGGCCCCTTGAACTTTCCGCCCCGGACCACCAATCCGGAAGCGATCGTAGTATCCACATAGGCGTCATTCACCCGCACCCGCCCCTGAGCGAATTCCGTCAGCACCTGAAAGCTGAAGCGCCGGTAAAGCGTCCCGGTCAGGATGGGTTGCGTGCGGCGCAGATAAAACGTGTTGGGCTCGGCCCGCTCGTTGCGGTTCACGGCGAAGCGGCCGTCCAGGTGCATCTGGTAGCGGATGCGCAGCAGGAAATCTCTCTCCGGCGATTGGATGGCAAACCCTTGCGGGTCGGCTGAAACAGTTGCGACCGCTGCCGGAGGCTGCGGAGCGGGTGCCGGGGTTGGAATTGCCGCGGCCCCGGCGGACCGGCTCTGCGGTGGCTGGGCGATGGGAAGCGGGCTTTCTGCGGCGGCCGCCCGGATTGCGGAGCCGCCGTTCAGCTTGCTCTCCAGATATTGCAGCCGCTGCTCCATGGCGCGGAGCTTTTCCTCCAGCACCGCAATGCGCTGCGCCTCGTTCCCGGAGGCTGCTGCTCCGCCTGCCTCCTGTCCCCGCGCTTGGTGGATGCCCCCCGGCCCTGCGAGTATTCCGCTCACCAGCACGATCTTGACAATCCGCCAATAGAATTTCACGGTTCCAACCTCATTGTGTTTGGAGTGAACTGCAAACTATCGAGGATACACTTTGTGGACAAATTTCAAAACAAAGCGCCGCCCCCCCCGCCCGCCGTCCTACAATGGAAAGCTGGATGGGCCTTTCACGATGCCGACCAAGATCTCCGAAACACGAATCACCGGCCGCCATCATCCCCTGCTGAAGCGCATTCGGGCGATGGTTCGTTCCGGGGAACTGCTTGGCCCCGGACCCGCCGGCCAGGAGATCCTGCTGGAAACCCCCAGCTTGATCGAGGAAGCCCTTCGGTGCGGCGTCCCCATTCATGCCGTGTTGTATCGGGAAGGTTCCACCGCCGCCATTCAGGAGCTGGGCGAATCCCTTCCGCCGGAGACGCGGAGGTATTGGGTTCAAGAAGAACTCTTTCCGGAGCTGACCAGCACGGAGACCTCCCCGGGGATTGTGGCTCTGGCGCAGGCTCCTGCCTGGACTGAGCAGGACCTGTTCGCCGGGCCGCGCCCCTTCTTGGCGGTGCTGGCGGGTGTTCAGGACCCTGGCAACCTGGGCACCATTCTGCGCACCGCCGAAGCCTTGGGAGCCACCGGGACGCTCGCCGCGCGGGGAACGGTCAGCCCCTACAATGCGAAAGCGTTTCGCGCCGCCGCCGGAACGCTGTTCCGCCTCCCGGTGCTGTGGAATCTCACGGCGCAGCAAATCGTTGCCAAACTGCGGGAGCATGGGATTACGCTGCTCTCCAGCGTCCCCCGAGGCGGAAGGCGCATCGACGAACTGGACCTGGGCGGCTCCGTGGCGGTGGCGCTGGGGGCGGAGGGCAGCGGCCTCCCCCGCGAGCTGGAGGAAGCGGGATGCCGCGTCAGCATCCCCATGGCGGGGGCCGTCGAATCGCTGAACGTGGCCGCCGCCGCCGCCATCCTGCTGTACGAGATCGCCCGCCAGCGGCAGCGCTCGAGCGCCGCTTGGAAAGGAGCATAGGTGGCTCTGTTCCCCCCGCCGGAACCAGGCAAGGAAGAGGCCGCCGCGCGGCCGCTCGCCGACCGCATGCGCCCGCGCACGCTGGAGGAGTTGTCGGCCAGCAGCACCTGCTGGCCCCGGGCAAGCCCTTGCGCGTGCAGATCGAGCGCGACGAGATCTCCTCCCTCATTCTGTGGGGGCCGCCGGGCGTTGGCAAAACCACCCTGGCGCAGATCATCGCGCAACGCTGCAAAGGCTACTTTGTCCCCTTCAGCGCGGTCTTGAGCGGCATCAAGGAAGTGAAAGCGGTGATGGAAGAAGCGGCCCTGGCGCGCCGCGGCGGGGGTCGCACCATCCTGTTTGTGGACGAGATTCACCGCTTCAACAAGGCCCAGCAGGACGCCTTCCTGCCGCACGTGGAGCGGGGCGACATCATCCTGATCGGGGCCACCACGGAGAATCCTTCCTTTGAGATTATCCCGGCGCTGCTGTCGCGCTCGCGGGTCTACCACTTGCACCCGCTGGATCCCGCCGACATCGTGAAGCTGCTGCGGCGTGCCGTGGACGACGAAGAGCGGGGGCTGGGCAAGCGGCGCGTGGAGATCGCCGACGCGCTGCTGCATCAAATCGCGGTCTTCGCGGACGGAGACGCCCGGGTGGCGCTGAACGCTCTGGAGGCGCTGGTGCAAAGCGCAACGCCCGCGGCGGGAAAGATCCACATCACGGCGGAACGGGTGGCCGCGGTTCTTGGGCGCAAGACGCTGCTTTATGACAAGCAGGGGGAGGAACATTTTAATCTCATCTCGGCGCTGCACAAGTCGCTGCGCAACTCGGACGCCGACGCCGCACTCTACTGGCTGGCGCGGATGCTGGAGGCGGGCGAGGATCCCCTCTATGTCGCGCGACGGCTGGTGCGCTTCGCCAGCGAGGACGTCGGCCTGGCCGATCCGCAGGCGCTGCCGCTTTCCATGGCGGCCATGCAGGCAGTGCATTTCCTTGGCATGCCGGAAGGCGCGCTGGCGCTGGCCGAAGCCGCCGTTTACCTGGCGTTGGCGCCCAAGTCAAACAGCCTCTACACCGCCTATGACGCCGCCCGCGCCGACATCGAGCAAACCGTGGCCGAGCCGGTGCCGATGCACCTGCGCAACGCCCCCACGCCGCTCATGAAAGCGGAGGGTTACGGAGCGGGCTATGAATACGCCCATGACTTGCAGGAGAAGGTCTCGGCCATGGAATGTCTTCCTGCCGGCTTGAGCGGACGCCAATATTACCGCCCGACAGACCAGGGGCTCGAAGCGAAATTTCGCCAGCGCTTGGAGGAGATTCGCGCCCGGCGGCGCCGCGCTGCCGGGAAAGGCCGCGCCGGGGAGTGACGCGTCGCCGGCACGCCGGGCCTTGGCGGGCCGCGCCACGACCGAAGGCGTCGCATCGGTCCGCCATGCGCGCCCTCATCGCGTGCCACCTCCGCCACGGTCCGGTCGCAACAACACAAAAACAATCTGTGTTATAGATGGTTGAACCAAAATGCGACTCCGGGGAGGAACCGTGTCCAGAAGCCGGCGGCTGCTCTTTATCCGATGCGCGGGGTTTGCTCTGCTCCTGGGGGCCGGCGCCATTCTGCGCTGGCCCGCGCTAGCGCCGCCGCAGATTGTCGCCGCCCACCGCTGGCCGCAGGACCAGCCCTCGAGACGGCTGGCCCGGCTGCCGTTGGTCTTCGAGGAAAATCGCGGCCAGACGGATCCGGCCGTGCGGTTCCTGGCCCGTCGTCCAGGATATGCCTGTTACTTCACTGCATCGGAGGTGGTGCTGTCGCTGCGGCAGCCCGAGCGAACCACCGATTTGCTGCGGGTCAAGCTGGCGGGCGCCAATCCTCATACCGCGCCGGAGGGGATGGAGGCGCTGCCCGGAACGGTCAATTACTTGTTAGGCAATGATCCAGCGCAGTGGCGCAGCGGCGTCGCCACCTACGCCAAGGTGCAATATCGCAACGTCTATCCCGGCATCGACGTGGTTTTTTATGGCAATCCGCAGGAGCTCGAGTTCGACTTCCTGGTGGCGCCCGGGGCCTCGCCGGACAACATTCAACTGGATTTTGCCGGCGCCGACAGCCTGCGCCTGGATGCTTCCGGAGACCTGATCGTTACCGTTTCCGGCCATCCGTTGCGGATGCGGCGGCCATCCGTATACCAGGAGCGGGACCGGCGGCGCCAGCCCATCTCGGGCCGCTTTGCGCAGCGCTCGCCGCAACGCGTCGCCTTCGAGGTGGCCTCCTACGATCCAACCCTGCCCCTGGTGATTGATCCGGTGCTCTCCTACGCCACCTACTTGGGCCGTAGCGGATGGGACGAAATCCGCGCCATTGGCGTGGACGCCGCCGGCAATGTGTACGCGACCGGCTTCACCACCTCGACCGATTTTCCCCTCCAGACTCCCTTGCGGTCCGCGAAATCCGCCTTTGAGGACATCTTCATCAGCAAGCTGTCGGCGGACGGCTCCCAACTGCTGTATTCCACCTATCTGGGCGGCAACGACACGGATTTCGCAAATGCGCTGGCGGTTTCTCCCGCGGGAGTGGTTACCGTCGCCGGCTACACCTACTCGACAAACTTTCCGGTGGCCTCCCCGTTCCAGGCGAACAAAGCAGGCACCGCCACCCGGGACGGCTTCGTGGCCCGCCTGAATGAAAGCGGCACTGCTCTGCTCTATTCCACCTACTTGGGAGGAAGCGGCGATGAGATCATTTACGGGGTCGCAGTGGACGGGGCGGGGAACGCCTATGCCGCCGGCGCCACAGCCTCCGCAGTGTTCCCGTTGGTCAACGCCTTTCAGAGTCTGGCTGCGGGGCCGACCGACGGCTTCCTTGCCAAGCTCTCTCCGGGGGGCAACACGCTGGTTTACTCCACGCTGCTCGGCGGCAACGGCGACGACTTTCTGCGGGCGGTCGCGGTGGATGCAGCGGGCAGCGCCTATGTGACGGGATACACCGACTCCAGCAACTTTCCCGTGGCCAATCCCCTGCAAAGCAGCCGCGCCGACGGAGTTTGTCCGTTCCAGGGAGTGCTGGTTCCCTGCTATGACGCCGTCGTCACGAAGTTCTCCCCCAGCGGCTCGCAGTTGGTCTATTCCACCTACTTCGGAGGCAATCGCGACGATTTGGGAAACAGCATTGCGGTGGACGGCCAAGGCAGCGCCTACATCGCCGGTGAAACGGAATCCACCAACCTGCCCACCGCCAACCCGTTGCGCGCCGCGGCGGGCGGGCTTTCGGACGGATTCGTAGCCAAGCTGAGCCCTAACGGGGGCGCCCTGGCCTACTCCACCTATCTGGCCGGGCAAGTGAACGACTTTGCCAATGCCATCGCGGTGAATGCCTCCGGGGAAGCCTATGTCGCCGGAGCCACAGAGTCCTCGGATTTCCCAACGCTGAATTCCTTCCAGCCGCTCAAAGGATTCAACGCGTTCGTGCTCAAGATGAACGCAGGAGGCAATGCTCTGGCGTTCTCGACGTTACTGGGAGGGAGCGGCTTCGGCGGGATTGGTGGCGATGAGGCCTACAGCGTGGCCGCGGACGCCGGGGGCAGCGTCTACGCCGCTGGGACAACGGTTTCCTCGGATTTTCCCACCCGGAATGCATTCCAGGGCAGCTTCACGCCGACGGCCTGCCAGATTGGAAACCTGATCATCGCCTGTCCGGAAGGGTTCCTTGCCAAACTGACCGTGCAGTCCGAACTCTTTCCGGGAGGAGTCGTCAATGGGGCCAGTTTCGCTCCCAACGCTGCGGTTGCTCCCGGCAGCATCGCTTCGGCTTTCGGCTCCGATCTGGTTTCGGCCATCGCCGTTGCCCAACAGATCCCGCTTCCCACGCTCCTCGCCAGCCTCAGCGTGCGTATGAACGGCATCCTGGCGCCGCTCTATTTCGTGGCCGGAAGCCAGATCAACCTGCAAATTCCCTGGGAGTTGGCGGGGCAGGCGCAAGCCACGGTTCAAGTACAATCCGGCGGAACAGTGATTCCGCCGATCACCGTGAACCTCGCCTCCACGGCGCCCGGAATCTTTTCCGTGAACGCGCAAGGCACCGGCCAGGGAGCGATTCTTATCTCCAACAGCGCCGTATTTGCCGCCCCGGCGGGCAGCATTCCCGGAGCGGCTTCGCGTCCCGCCAACCGCGGGGAATTCGTAACCATCTACTGCACCGGCCTGGGGCCAGTGAGTAACCAGCCTCCGTCCGGCGCCGCCGCCCCGGGCGGGCCGAATCTGGCCGCTGTGCTCACCACCCCGGTGGTTACCTTGGGGGGAGTTCCAGCCAGCGTCAGCTTTGCGGGCTTGTCGCCGGGATTCGTGGGGCTTTACCAGATCGACGTGCAGGTTCCCGCCAACGCGCCCACTGGCAGCGCCGTGGCGGTGGCGGTCAGCGTCGGAGGTATCTCCTCCAACACGGTGCAAATGGCGATTCAGTGAGATTGCGACTCGGGAAGTGAAGCGGCGCCAGGCGGCGGATCACAGCAACCGGAAGATCACTTCGACCACAGCGGAAACATCCACCGGAACGCCGTTCTTCTCGCCGGGGCGGAAGCGCCACTGCCGTACGGCTTCGATGGCTTTCTCATCCAGCCCCATGCCCAGCGAGGTAACCACCCGGATGTCGCGCACGGTGCCGTCTTTTTGCACCACCAGGTTCAGGACGACGGTTCCCTGGTACTTGGATTTGCGGGCCTGTTCGGAGTACTCCGGCTCGACCTTATAAATCAATTGCGGCGCGGAAACCCCGCCGCCCACCCGGAACACTCCACCGCCCACGC
>DATMAF010000135.1:0-2661 GCA_035560315.1 Terriglobia bacterium
GGGCCGGCAAGATCAAGAAGGGCAACATGCACGTTGCCTATCCGAAGGGAACCCCCTTCTGCAACCTGCATGTGGCCATGCTGAACATGGCCGGGATTCCGACGGAGAAATTCGGCAACAGTACCCAGGCGCTCGATGTGAGCGCGTTCGCTTAAGATCGCAGACCGGAGGCGGGGCGCGGCGTTCGCTCCTGGCGCCCGGCGAGAAGCGCAAGCCGTCGCCCTCCGGTCGGTCGTTTCACTGGCGGAACCTGCCGCAAGGACGGGCCCGGGCGGCAGGGTCTTTTGCAGGGAGGTAGCAGATGAGCGGCAGGCTATGGAACAGAGTTCTCGCCGGCTTGTGGCTGGCGGTGATCTTGGCGGCCGCCCGCGCCTTCGCCGGCCCGGACCTCCGGCTGGTGGAGGCGGCCCGGAACCAGGACCGCGACGCGGTGCGATCCCTCTTGCAACAAAAGGTGGACGTCAACGCCCCGCAAGGCGATGGCGCGACGGCGTTGTCCTGGGCGGCGCACTGGGACGACCTGGAAATGGCCGACCTGCTGCTGGCGGCCGGGGCCAACGTGAATGCCGCCAATGACTACGGCATTACGCCGCTGTGGCTGGCCTGCGTCAATCGCAGTCCGGCAATGGTGGACAAACTCCTGGCGGCCGGGGCCAACCCGAACGCCGCCACCTGGACCGGGGAAACAGCGCTGATGACGGCCGCCGCCACGGGGAACCTCGCCATCGTCCGTTCCCTGCTCGATCATGGCGCTGATGTGAACGCCAAGGAACCGGCCCGGGGCCAGACGGCGTTGATGTGGGCGATCGCGGAGGGCCATCCCGAGGTAGCCCGGCTGCTGATCGAGCGGGGGGCGGATATCCGCGCCCGGACGCACCGCCGCGAAGGGTTCTCTCCGATGGTGATTCGCGGCTACGGCGGCAGTATCGAAGCCACCCCGGAAGGCGGCTATACGCCGCTGCTCTTCGCCGCCCGCGTGGGTGACCTGGAGACGGCGCGCTTGCTGGTGGCCAAAGGCGCGGACGTGAACGAGTCCACCCCGCAGGATGGCAATACCCTGGTGGTGGCCAGCGCCGGGGGTTTTGAAGAGCTGGCGCTGTTTTTGCTGGAACAGGGGGCCGACCCTAATTCCCGCGACGCCAGCGGCATCACGCCGCTTCATTACGCTCTCCGCGACGGTCTGAAAGTCCTGCACGGAATTGACATCGTGAAGGTGCAGCGCATCTGCGCTTCCGGGGCCGGCGCCCGCTGCGTGGCGGTGGATCCGGACGCCAGCCCGGATGCCTTGAAGGCTTTGACGCCTTTCCTGGAAGTTCCGGCCCAGCAATTGCGGGGCCAGTATTCCCGCAGTTCGGAAATTCTGGATGGCTCCAATATGCTGACGCTGGCGAAAGCCCTGCTGGCCCGGGGAGCCGATCCCAATGCGCAGTTGCAGCGTCCCCCCGCCCGGTTGCGGCTGCGGCGCAAGCCGCTGCTCAACCTGACCGGCGCCACGCCGTTCCTGCTGGCGGCGGCGGCTGAGGACCTCGTAGCAATGCGGATGCTGGTGGAAGGCCGCGCCAAGACCAATATCAAGACGGTCGTCGATCCGGCCGAGTTTTTCAAAGAAGGATACGGCGATGACAACCAGATTCAGGGCAATGGCTCGCCGTTCCTGGTGGCCGCCGGCCTGGGGCGCACCGACGACTTCGCCAAGCAGGAAGAGCGCAAGGCCCTGGAAGCGTTGAAAACCATGGTCGGCCTGGGCGCGGATGTGAATGAGGCCAGCGACACCGGCTGGACGGCGATGCACGCAGCGGCGTTCCTGGGAGCCAACGAGATCATCCGGTTCCTGGCCGAGCAGGGCGCCAACGTCAACGTCCGAAACGGCTGCGGCCAGACGCCGCTGAGCCTGGCCGAAGGCACCGATGCCCGCGGGCTGCTTTCCCGCGTTACCCCGCATCCGGAGACGGCAAAGCTGCTACGCCAGTTGGGCGCCGTTCCCGATCCGGGGGTTGAACCCGTGGGCCGCTGCGTGGAAGGTCGGTTCGGGCTGGACTACGCCACGGTCAACTCCGACGTGAAAAAGGAGCGGGAAAAAGCGGTTGAGAAAGTGATCGAGCAAAGGCAAGACTGATCAGTCACGGAGGGCCTGCCTCCAATCAGCCCCTCCGTATCTCCCGAACGAACGGCCTGCGGCGGAACGCGCCGCAGGCCGTTTTGCTTGGGGGCCATCCCCCGCGGAATGGCCCTTCCGAGCCTGCCGCTTGCGGCCCGCTTAGCGGTGCTTGGCGAGCAGGGTTTTCCACCGTTGCCAGGCATCCAGGCGCGCCTGCTTGTTGGCAGGCGTTCCAGCAGGGTCTTCGCCTCCCTGCATAAAGCCATGGCCGGCGCCGTCGTAGGTGACCGGCTCGAACGATTTGCCTGCGGATTTCATTTGTTCGATGGTGGCCGGCACGGTGGAAGTGACGCGGGCATCGTTGCCGCCGTAGAAGCCGTAGACGGGGGCCTGAATTCGCGCCATGGCCTCCGGCGGCGGCGGGGTGCCGTAGAAGACGAAGGCGGCCTGGAGGTCGGCGCGATGGGTGGCGAAGCGGAAGCTCTCATTGCCGCCCCAGCAAAAGCCCACCACCATCAGCTTGCCATTGGAGGATGGAAACTTCAGGGCGAAATCGGCGGTGG
>DATMAF010000136.1:0-2142 GCA_035560315.1 Terriglobia bacterium
TCCAGGCCGATGCCAGCCAGAACTCCTGCCAACTGCGGCGCGACAATTGTCTGTGCAGCATCGTCCCACCCTGCCCTGCGGAGCAGCGCCACAAAGGGCTCCGGCTCCGCGAAAGCAAACCGGACCGGAATTCCGCTCGTCTTGCCCGCTTCCCGCACGCGGTCCAGAAAGCGATCCAAGGAGCAAACGCAGTCCGGAAGAACCGCTCGCAGGGAAGCGCCGTCGCTCCGGAAGAGCGCCCCAAAAATCTGGCCGCGGCGGGCATCCAGCAACGCCGCCCAAAGACTCTCGCCGGCCTGGGGCGCGGCTGCCTGGCCGGCGACGGCGAGCAACTCCAGGCTGGAGACGGCAACGACCGGCTTTCCGTGCACCTCCGCCAGCGCTTTCACGGCCGTCAAGCCAATGCGCAAGCCCGTGAACGTCCCCGGCCCGCTGGTTACGGCGTAACCGTCGAGGTCGCGGCTCCTGCACCCCCAGCGTTGCAGCAGAGCCTGAAGCTCTCCGTGCAGCACAGCGCTTTTCCACGCCGCGGGAAGCCGGACAAGCTCGCAGCGCCCGTCGTCGCTGGCCAGCGCCAGACTTCCCGGCCCGGAACATGTGTCGACCGCGAGAAGCTTCATCGGAACCATCTACTATACGCGGGCAACGCGCCCGGCGCCAACGCTCCGGCCGGACATCCGGTGTGCTAAGATGCCTCGAAGGATAACGGAACGCGGAGGAAGCGCCGGTGGACTTTGCGACGGTTGAAATCATCTTTCAGATCATCGCCTTTCTGTTCGCCATCAGCGTTCACGAATCAGCCCATGCCTGGTCAGCGTATCGCTTCGGCGACGACACCGCCAGTCTGCTGGGCCGCATCTCGCTCAATCCCATCCGGCATATTGACCCGATCGGAACCATCCTGCTGCCGCTGCTGGCCGCGCTCACGCACGTCCCGCTGCTCGGCTGGGCCAAGCCGACCCCGGTCAACCTGTTGCGGCTCCGGAACAGATTCCGGGACAACGCCCTGATCGCCGCCGCTGGTCCGACGAGCAATTTCCTGGTGGCGGGAATCGCGGTGCTGCTGTTGCTGCTACTGCGATCCGTCTCTGGGGAAGCCTCCCAGGCGCTGGTGTCGCTGGTCGGTTTTGGGCGCCTGGAGATTGGCCCCTCGGTGATGACGCCGCTGGTGTTGCTGCTTTATTCCTTGATGGTGGTGAACGTCATCCTGGGAATCTTCAATCTCTTCCCGATCCCCCCGCTGGACGGCAGCCACGTGCTGGAGGCCCTGCTGCCGGAGGGTATGCGCGAAACCTACGCCTCGATTGGCAGCTATGGAACGCTGATCCTGTTGCTAATCCTGTGGCAGACGGACCTGTTTGGCAGGATGATCTATCCGGCGCTGAATTTCTGCAACTCCCTGCTGGTGCCGCGCTTCCTCTGAGCCCATGAGCGATGTGGGAGGGACACGGCTGGACACCTCCGGGCGGCCCGGCTATACTCATAACTCTGTCATTGGCGCAATCCCGTAACTGGCAGAACTGCTGCGAGATAGCGGGAGGAAGCTGATTTCCAGCAGGGAGCGTTATCGTCCCCGCAGGAGGAACATCCGAATGAAAAGCGCCCTTCCCGGTCGCCTTCTGGGGGCGGTGGTGCTGTTCTGCTCGCTGGCGGCGGGGCACGAAATTCCGATCGAGACTCCGGTGCAGTATCGCCTGGAAAACGGCCAGGTGCTGGAGCGCCCGATTGCGCTGGTTTTTGACGATTTCCATTTTCAGATCCGCGACCGCCAGAGCCGCGAGGTGGTGCTGACGATCCGCTATGCCGAGATTTCGCGCATGAAGTATGAGAAGGCGGGCCGGCCGGAGGTTCTGGAAGGCCACCCCCTGCCTGCATCCGCCGCCTGGCAACACTGGCTCACCGTGTATTATCCGCAGCAAGCCGCCAGCGCCTACCTGCTGCTGGCCCTGGACGAGTACGACCACGATACCATTGTCAGCCTCATGCAGATGCTTTCCGAAAAAGCGGTGGAGGGAGCGCCGGGAACCGAATGAACACAGCAAAGAGCGCCGCCTCGCGCTTGCGCGTCTTAAGCGGGCAGCGGCCCACCGGGAAGGCTCATCTGGGCCATCTGGTGGGCGCGTTGAACAACTGGATCGAGCT
>DATMAF010000137.1:0-5591 GCA_035560315.1 Terriglobia bacterium
ATTCGCCGGTCACGGTGGCCCAAACCGGCCGGCACGCCGCCACCACGTCCTGCAAGATGCGGTTCACGGCGTTTTCATAGAAAATGCCCAGGTTGCGGTAGCCCAGCAGATAGTACTTCAGCGATTTCAATTCCACGCAGAGCTTGTCGGGCAGGTAGTGGATGGTGATGGTCCCAAAGTCCGGCAAACCGGTCTTGGGACAGATGGAGGTGTATTCCGGAACCGTGATGGTGATTTCGTAGTTGGGAAACTGGTTGGGCCAGGTGGCCAGGGCGGGGAGCTTGGCGTTCAGACCCGACCGCGCGTGTTCGGAGGTATAGCCGGCCATTTTCTGTTCTTCTTTCCCGAGGATCCTATCGTGAACCGCCCGCCATGCTGTCGCTGTGCCGCGCCCAGTACAGCAGGCCGGCCAGTGATTTGGCGTCAACAATCTTGCCATGGTCGATCATGCGGAGCAGTTGCGGCAACGCAAACGTCCGGGTGCGAATCTTCTCATCGACTTCCGGCCGGGCGACGCCGGGCTCAATGTTCCGGGCCAGAAACAGGTGCATGCGCTCAGCCAGCAGGCCCGGGCTGGGATAGAACTCCAGGAGCTTGCGCCAGCGCCGGGAGCGGTAGCCGGTTTCCTCGGCCAGCTCTCGCCGGGCGGTTTGGAGCGGTGTTTCGCCAGGGTCCATCGTGCCTGCGGGGAGTTCCCACAGCGCCGCTTCCGCCGCCAGGCGATACTGGCGGATCATCAGGATGCGCCCGTCGGAGAAGACCGGCAGAATCACCGCCGAGCCGGGATGATGCACCACGTCGCGCAGCACGCGCACGCCGCCGGGCTCTTCGACGATATGCCGCCGCAGCGAGAACACCTTGCCCTGGTAGAGCAATTCCGAACGGCGCCGCCTCCGGCGGGAGGTTTTTGCGGATCTGGCGCGAGCTGGCGGCATGTCCCCGGAATGCGTTTCCACGGAGGGACTCCTTCTCCGTGAGCGCGCATTATACCATGCCGCCGGCGGAGTCCTGCATCCGCGGTTGGGGCGGCCGGCCGCGGCTGCTATACTCATTCCTAGCGAGGTGCAGGCATGAGGGAGACCGCCAAGGCGGAAGCGCATGGCACAGCCGCCGCCACCATCAGCGCCATCCTCGTGGATGACGAGCCGCTGGCGCGCGCGGAACTGGCTTTTTTGCTCAAGGCTCACCCGGACGTCCACGTCGTGGCGGAGGCGCGCAACGGCGTCGAGGCGCTGCAGCTCATCCGGGAGCACCAGCCCGACCTGGTGTTCCTGGATGTCGCCATGCCGGGGCAGGACGGGCTGGAGGTGGTCCGCCGCCTGCTCGACAAAAAGTCCAGGCTGAAAGTCCCGCATGTGATTTTTGCCACCGCCTTCGACCAGTACGCCGTCCAGGCGTTTGAGCTGAACGCCATGGATTATTTGCTCAAGCCCATTGAGAAGACGCGGCTGGCGCAGTCGATCCAGCGGGTGCGGAAGCTGATGGAGACCTCCGCCAATGCGGCCGATGCCCTGGAGGAAGTCCTGCGGGCGCTGCAAACCCACTCCCGGCCCGCCTCCCAGGCCAAGCTGCTGCTGCGAAGCAGCGGGCGGCTGCTGTTGGTGGATGCGCGGGAGGTGGTCTTCGCCGCCATGGATGAAGGCCGCATTCGCCTGGCGACGAATGAGATGGAAGGCGAGTCCAACTTTCGCACCATTGAGGAGCTCCAGGCGGCGCTGGATCCCAGCATGTTCTGGCGCGTCCACCGCTCCTTTCTGGTCAACATCCATCACATCAAAGAAGTCGTGCCGTGGTTCAAGAGCACCTACCAATTGCGCATGGGGGACCGGAAAAACACCGAAATTCCGGTCAGCCGGGCGCAAACCAAGCGCCTGCGCGAACTGCTGAACCTGTAGCGGATCACTCCGGCAGCGTCTCCGAGACGGTGGCGAACCGGTAGCGGGTGGCCAGGGAGCGGAGGATGGCGGGCAGGGCTTCCACGGTGGCGCGGCGGCTTCCGCATTCCTGCGGCGGAACGCCGTCATGCAGCAGGATGATGGCCCCGGGATGCGCCTGCCGCAGCACCCGCTCCGTGATTTGCTCCGCCGGGCGCTTCCAGTCGCATCCGTTCACCGACCACATCACCGCCTGCAACTGCTGCTGCCGCAGAAGGGAGAACAGCCCGAACCAGCGCAGGCCGTAGGGCGGGCGGAACAGGAGCGGAACGCGCCCGGTGTGATGCTGGATGACCTTCTGGGCGCGGTCAATTTCCCACAGAATCTTCCCGGGAGTTTTTCCCAGCAGGCGCGGGTGCGAGTAGGTGTGATTGCCGATTTCATGGCCTTCGGCGACGATGCGGCGGGCCAGCTCCGGCCATCGCTCCACGCTGGCCCCGCAAAGGAAAAAGGTGGCCCGCACGCCGGCCTGCTTCAGAATCTCCAGAATGGCCGGGGTGTCCTGGCCGGGCCCGTCGTCAAAGGTCAGCGCCACCGTGGGCTGGCGGGAGCGGATTCGCGACAGAGTTTTGCCTAACAGTTGCGATTCGGGAGCGGCGACCGCATACCAGACCAGCACGCCCAAGCCGGCCAGCAGCGCCGCGACCAAAACGATTCCCAGCAGAGGCAGCCCCTCCTTTCCCGCGACGGGGGCGGGATGGTTTATTCTATCATTGCGGCCATCGCGCTTCGGGAGCGGCATCTATGGAGAACCAGGAAATCGCCCGCATCCTCTCCGAGACGGCGGACTTGATGGAAATCGATGGGCAGGATGCGTTCCGCATCCGCAGCTACCGCAACGCCGCGGCCACACTGGAAAGCGCCACCGAGCGGGTGGAGGAGATTCTCAACGATCCGAACCGCAAGCTGACCGATCTGCCGGCCATCGGCAAAGGCATGGCCGCGCACATCGAGGAGATTTGCCGCACCGGAGAGCTGACACTGCACAAGCAACTCAAAGCCAAATTTTCTCCCGTGGCGCTGGAGATGCTGACCATTCAAGGTCTGGGGCCGAAAGGTGTGGCGACCTTGCTCAGCCATTTCAAGATTCGTTCGCTCGAAGAGTTGGAGCAGATGGCCAGGGAAGGCAAGCTGCGCGATCTGCCGCGCATGGGCGAGAAGCTGGAGCAGAAGATCATCAAATCCATCGAGGCCCACCGCCGCACCGCCGGCCGCTACCTGATCGACGTCGCCGATCGCCAGGCGGAGGAATTGCGGTCCTACCTGTTGCAGTGCAAGGGCGTCAAAAGCGTCACCGCGGCCGGCAGCTTGCGCCGCGGCTGTGAGACCATCGGCGACCTGGATCTGCTGGTTGCCGCAAGCCATCCCGAAGCCGTGGCCGAGCACTTTCTGCGCTATCCGCAGATTGCCGACGTGATGGCCCGCGGCGAAAATAAGATCAGCGTGAAACTGAAAGAAGGGATGCAGGTGGATGTGCGGCTGCTGGAGCCGTCCAGCTATGGCGCGGCGATGCAATATTTCACCGGCTCGAAAGCCCACAACGTGGCCTTGCGCGACCGGGCCAAGCGCATGGGCTACAAGCTGAACGAATACGGCCTGTTCCGCATCGCGGACAACGAGCGGGTGGCGGGCCGCACGGAGCAGGAAATCTACAAGGCGCTGGGGTTGCAATACATCGAGCCGGAGATGCGCGAGAACACCGGGGAAATCGAAGCGGCCGAAAAGAAAACGCTGCCGCGCCTGCTGCGCCTGGAAGACATCCGGGGCGACCTGCACATGCACTCCACCGCCACCGACGGCCGCTGCTCGATCCGAGAGATGGCCGAGGCCGCCCGCCAGCGCGGGCTGGACTACATCGCTATCACGGATCACTCCAAGGCGCTGGCCATGGCCAATGGCATGGACGAAAAGCGGGTGCTGGCGCAGGTCAAGGAGATTGCCCGGCTCAACGAGGAACTGGAGGGGATCCGCGTTCTTGCCAGCAGTGAAGTTGACATCCGCCAGGACGGGCGGCTGGACCTGGACGACGAAGCGCTAGCGCAGCTCGATGTTGTCGTGGCCAGCGTGCATTCCTTCATGAACCAGAGCAAACAGCAGATGACGGACCGGCTGCTGCGGGCGTTTGAGAATCCCTACCTGAACATTCTGGCGCATCCCACCGGGCGGCTGCTGCTGCGGCGGGAGGCATTTGAATTTGATTTCGAGGCGGTGTTCCGCGCCGCCCGCGAACGCAACATCGCCATGGAGATCAACTCCTTTCCCGACCGCCTGGACCTGTGCGAGCATCACGCGCGGCTGTGCAAGCAGTTTGGCGTGAAGGTCGTCATTTCCACGGATTCCCACCACACCAAGCACCTGGGGCACATCAAATACGGCGTGCTGATGGCGCGCCGCGGCTGGCTGGAAAAAGCCGATGTGCTGAATACCCGGCCGCTGGCGGAGTTTCTGAAGGCGCTGCGGCGCCGGCACCAGACAGCGAGCCGCGCGATTCCGGCCGGAAGCCATCAATAATCGAACGAATAGGTGAACTTGGCCTGGAGCGTGCGGTCGGTGTGCTGCCGCAAGGGATCGTTCACCCGCTCGCCATCCTGAAAAATCGCAGGCCCCTGGCGTCCTTCGGTGTAGATCAGGAAGAAATCATCGCCGGGCCGGAAGATGTAGTTGAGGCGAATGTTGAGACCCCACAGATCGTCGGCGTTGTTGTATTGCAGGATGGTGCTGGTCAGCCACTGGTTGCTAAAGTTGTAGTTCAGCCGGAAGCTGATTTGATGGTCGGTGAAGCCGCAGCCGTCCGGATTGCTCTGATTCACGCAATACTTCCGCGGGAGCGTGATCTTGTTGATTCCGTAACTGATCTGCGCGGAAGCTTTGTCGGTCAGCCGGATCCGGGGGTTGATATTAATGTCGTGGTTGGTTCCGCCTCCCTGATAGCCGATATGCCAGGCCCAATTGATAATTTGTCCGGAAATCCGCCGCTGCGGAGCAAGCGAATAGCGCAGGCCGTTGTTCCACCAGCTATAGCTGCCCGGGGGAATCACTGCCACCCCTTCGCGCAGCGTGAAGGGCCGGTCATAGGTATCGAAGCGGGTATGCGGCACCCAGCCAAACAGGCCGCCGTCCTGAAAGCGGATCTCGAATGCGGTATGCCCCACCCGCGTTTCGAGGCGGTTGTTGCTGTTCATGGTGTAATCCAGGCGGTAGCGGAAGATCAGTTGCCGGATCAGGGAGCCATCGATGCGGGGCCGCCAGGCGATTTGCGGGGAGATGTCGCGGCGGTTTTTGCGGGGGACGAACCCGATGTCATCGCGGAATTCCGCATCCACGGAATGCCAGGATGCCTCCAGGTTGAAGGTATCGCTGTCCCAGCGCATGACGGCGGAGGTGATCCAGTCATCGCCCGAATCGCCCGGCTGCCGGGGGTAGAAGGATTTGCCGAAAAAGCCGCCAACGGTGAAGTATCGCCAGAAAACAAAATTGGCGTCAGCGCCAAAGACCCGGTTGTAGTCATCCGTATCGCCCTGTTCCCGGTTCAGGAAGAAGGCGCCGATGTTGGAGCGGCCCAGCACGTCGCGCTTGATGCGCGCCACCGAATAATTGCTGGCGCGCAGGTTTTCCGGGGCGTAGCGCTCCGTCTGCATGTTGAGCAAGCCCACGCTG
>DATMAF010000138.1:0-2374 GCA_035560315.1 Terriglobia bacterium
TGCTCGCTCTGTACCAGCCGGTCGCGGAAGACCTCCGCTTCATCGCCGCGGTCATGAAGATCAACAACGAGCTGGAACGGATGGGCGACGAGGCGGTGAACATCGCTGAGCACGCGGTGTTCCTGGCGCGCGCTCCCGCCATCCCGGTTCCGCCGCAGCTCAAAGCCATGACCGCCTCGGCGATGCGCATGGTGCTGCAAAGCCTGGAGGCGTTCGTAGAGCGCGACGTCGCCGCCGCCTACCGTATCTGCGCCGAGGACGATGAGGTGGATGCGCTGAACCGCGAGATTATCAGCGCGGTCTGGAAAATGGTCCAGAATGACCCCAAGACCGTGGAACGCGCCACCCACCTGTTTTCCATCTCCCGACACCTGGAACGCATCGCCGATCATGCCACCAATATCGCCGAGGATGTGGTGTACATCGTGGAAGGCAAGATTATCCGCCATCACGCCGGGCAGTTTGTGTCCCATCCCGGCGCCAGCTAGCCTCAGCGCGATCCGCAAGAAAAGGGCTTTCCGCAGAGCCGGCGAAACAAGCGCCGCGACGTTCCGATCATTCCGAAGAAGCGCCCGTCGGAGCGCCTCCAAGGCGAAGCGAGCCGCCCCGGTTCTTACTTGACATAATATCTCTTATCAGACGTAACGGCGTTGCCGTCCCCCAGCCGGCCTGGTCCCACCGGCGCGCTCCTAACTTCCCGGCTCTGCAGAGCCGCCGGCAGACAGTTCGACCTCCGTCAGGAAGTCATAGTTGCCGCTGGGAAACAGATGGAGGTTGGTCAGCCGCCGGTTGTAAACAGCGACGTTGTCCAGATGCCAGAGGTGAATGTACGGAAGGTCCTGGTTGAGGATTCGCTGAATCTCCGCATACAGGGCGCGGCGGGTTGGCAGGTCGGTGCTCTTGCGGGCCGCAGCGATCATCTCATCCACAGCCGGGTTGGAGTAGCGCCCGCGATTGGCCCCGTTGGGAGGGACTTTGTCCGAGGCAAAGCAAAACTCGAAGATATCCGGATCCTCATTGGCGCCCGTCCAGCGGAGCGAATACAGGTCGAAGTTCCCTTTGATGATGTCCGCAAAGAAGGTGGCGAATTCATAGGACCGGATGGTGAGCTGAATCCCCACGCGGGATAACTGCTCTTGCAGCACGGCGGCCAGTTCCCGGCCGGTCTGGTCGGTGGAGGTTTTCATTTCCAGGCGCAGACGCACCCCCCGATGGTCGGCAGCCAATCCGGCGGCCTCCAGCAATGCGAGTGCTTTCAACGGGTCGTATCCGTAGGAGGGCAAATTCGCCTCGTGCGCCCAGTGCTGCGGCGGCAGGATGCTGTTGGCCGGTCGCACCAATCCCCGCCACAGGTGGCGAATCAAATCCTCGCGGTTAATCGCGTAGGCGATGGCCTGCCGCACCGGCCGGCTCAGCTGGCGATTCTCCAGATTCAGGCCGAGGTATTGGTAGGTGTTGCCGGGCGCCTGGAGCACCCTCAGATGCGCTTCCTTCTGGAGTACGGCGACCGTATCGGCCGGCAGGGAGTTGAGCGCGACGTCGGCGCTTCCCTTGCGCAACTCCAGTGCCCGCGTGGTGGCGTCCGGCACAATGCGAAATTCGACCGCCGCAACCCGCGGCGGCGACGCCCAGTACGCCGGGTTGCGGCGCAACCGCACGGCCTCGTCCTGAACGAAGCTGACGAACTGAAACGGCCCGGAACCAATCGGCGCCCGGGCGAAATCCGGCCCGGCCCCTTCCGGCACAATGCCGATCGCTCCTTGTGTCAGGTTCCACAGAAACGACGCGTAGGGTTCTTTCAGGCGGATGACCACGGTGGAGTCATCCGGCGATTCGACCGAGGCAATGCGGGCAAAGCTGGCCGCCTTGGGGCTATTCACCTCCCCCGACAGCAGGCTTTCGAAGGTGTAGCGAACATCGCGCGCGGTCAGCGGCCGTCCGTCGTGAAACCGGACGCCGCTGCGAAGATGGAACCGGTAGGTGAGGGGGTCCAGCGTCTCCCAGCGTTCGGCCAGCCACGGTTGCAGGTTGGAGTGTTCATCGCGGCGCAGCAGGCTGTCGAAGATCAGTTCTCCGATGCGCTCCGACTGGGCGTCGGTGCCCACGCGGGGATCCAGACTGGCGGGACCGAACTCAATCAGCATCACCACCGTCTGCGGATCGCGCTGGTGGCGGCAACCGGCTCCCAGCAGAAGCAGACAAGCGCCCGCAACCAGGATGGCCCCCCTCCGGAACCTGCTGCTGGAAAAGGCAAATGGTTGCTGTTTACCGTCCGGCATGCACAACCTTTCCCAGGATCACCGGGCGTCGCGCGCCCGTTGCCGACGGAAGATTGGCGGGCTCGCCGTGGAATCCCTGATAGGCGAGAACGGCA
>DATMAF010000139.1:0-3446 GCA_035560315.1 Terriglobia bacterium
CAGCGTCTCCTCATCGCGGCCGATACCCACCACGGCGGCAGCCTCTTTCACCGCGCCACCTCCGCGGCGGCCTGCGGCGGCTGCGCATGCGCCAGTTCCCGAACCTCATACATCGGGATGGCGGGGACCAGCTTGATGAACACCAGGAAGCAGAAAAAGAAAAAGCCAAAGCTGGCGGCCAGGATTCCATACTCGTATATCGTGGGCCGGTACAGTCCCCACACATAGGGGGCGTATTCATGAGTCAGCGACACCGGCACAATCAGAATCCGCTCCAGATACATCCCGGTCAGGATCAGCACCGCCAGGCAAAACTGCACCCGCGGGTTCCGCCGCAGGCGGCCGGAGAATAGCAGCAGCGGCGCCACGGAATTGCAAACCAGCATGGTCCAGAACAACTCCCGATAAGCGCCAAAGGCCCGATAGTAGAGCGAGGCGCGTTCCACCGGGTCCCCGCCATACCAGCCCAGGAAGAATTCTACGGCGTAGACATAGCTCATGATGAGGCTCATCAGCAGCAACAACTGGCCCAGCTTGTCGAAGTGCTCCGGCGTGATGTAGCGTTCCAGCCGGTAGGCGCGCCGCAGCAGGATCACCAGCAGCGTGATCATGGCCAGGCCCGAAAAAATGGCGCCGGCTACAAAGTAGGGGGCAAAGATGGTGCTGTGCCATCCCGGGACAATGCCCATGGCAAAGTCCCAGGACACCACGCTGTGCACCGAGATGGCCAGCGGGATGACCAGGGCGGCGAGCAGCAGGTAGGCGGCCCGAAAGTGAAACCACTGCGTTCCCGTGCCGCGCCAGCGAAACGAGAAAAATCCATACACCGATTTCTTCCATCCGCTGCTGCGGTCCCGCGCCGCGGCCAGGTCGGGGAGCGTGCCGATGAACCCAAACAGCAGGCTGATCGTGAAGTACGTTCCCACGGCGAACACGTCCCAAATCAGCGGCGAGCGGAAGTTGACCCACAGTTCCCTCTGGTTGGGATAGGGAATCAGCCAGAAGGCCAGCCAGGGGCGGCCCAGATGAATCAGCGGGAAGAAGGCGGCGGTCAGCAGCGCCAGGAGCGTCGTCGCCTCCGCCAGACGGCTGATGGCGGCCCGCCATGGCACGCCGAACAGATAAAAGATGGCCGACATCAGCGTGCCGGAGTGCGTGATGCCGACCCAGAACACAAAGGTTGCGATATACACTCCCCAGCCCGCCGGGCGGGTGATCCCAGCTACGCCCAGGCCGAGATCAATCTGCCGGTTCCACAGCCAAGCGCCGGCTACGACCAGCGCAAAGGAAAGCCCCAGCAGCAACCAGTACACCGGCCCCCCTCGCCACAGCGGCGAGAGGACGTCGTCGCCAACCTTTTGCCAGGGGGTTGTCTGGCCGGGCTCGCGGGCCTCGTTGTGCCTCACCGTTGTTTCCTCACGCACGCTTGATCCTTGGCAGGTAGGTGATCGCAGGGCGGGTGTTGAGCTCTTCCAGCACCCGGTAGCCGTCCCGCCGGCTTGCGATCCGGGAAACCGCGCTGTCGGCGTCTTTCAAGTTCCCGAAGACCATTGCCTGGGCGGGACAGGACTGCACGCACGCCGGGAGCACCTCGCCGTCCCGGACCATTCTGCCTTCGTCCTTGGCCGCGTCCTTGGCCTGGCGGATGCGATGGATGCAGAAGGTGCACTTCTCCATGATCCCTTTGCTGCGCAGGCTCACATCCGGATTGAACTGCCAGGGCAGCGGCTCCGGGAACGGATAGTCAAACCAGTTGAAGGTGCGCACTTTGTACGGACAGTTATTGGAGCAATAGCGCGTTCCCACGCAACGGTTGTAAACCTGCACGTTCAGCCCATCGCTGTTGTGCATGGTGGCGTACACCGGGCACACCGGCTCGCAGGGGGCGTTGTCGCATTGCTGGCACATCATGGGGCTGAAGCGAATGTCGGGGGTCGAGGAAACGCGTTCGATGTATCGCTCCACGCGGATCCAGGCCATGTGCCGTCCCTCGGCGATGCGTTCTTTGCCCACCACGGGGATATTGTTTTCTGCGTAGCAGGCCGCGACGCAGGCTCCGCATCCGGTACAGGCGGACAGATTGATGGCCATCCCCCAGCGGTAGTCGGGGTGCTCGTGCGGAGGATACAGGCTGGGGAGTTCCTCCCCGGCGGCTGTTCCACTGAAACGGTTCTCCGACGGAGCGGGAGCGGTCAGAGCAGAAAGCGGGATGATTCGTGAAAAGCCGCGGCCATGATCGGTCAGCGACCCATCCGTCGTTACCAACGGAGAACGGCGGCCGGTCTTGGCAATCCGGACGGTAACGCCAGCCCATGCCATGTCGCCGGAATGGGGATCCTCTCCGGCCGGGAGCAACGCAACGGGATTCACCCCGACTCCCCGGGCATACCGTCCATAGCTGCTGTGTCCGAGTCCGAGGGGGATGGCAATGGTGTCCGGACGCACCCCCTCATAGAGGTAAACGGGCGCCTCGAGCTGCCCGGCCGGGGATTCCACCCGGAGCAGGTCGCCTTTGACGACTCCGAGCTTCCGCGCCAGTTCCGGATGCACTTCCACCCAGGAATCCCACACCACGTTGGTGATGGGGTCTGGAATCTCGTGCAGCCAGGGTCGGTTGGCGCCCCTGCCATCGTAATAGCGCGAAGAAGGATAGACGTGCAGGAAATATTGCTCCGGCTCTTGCGCGGCCGGCGGAGGAAACCGGAAGGCGAACACCGAGGGAGAAAGCGACAGCGCGTTGGAACGAGGCCGGACCGCCGCCGTCTCTGTCTCCCCCGGCGGCTCCCACACTCCGCCGCGGCCCAGGGCCTCCCGCCAAAACACTTCAAAATCTTCACCGGCCCGGCTGGCGTAGATCTTCCGCCAGCGGTCTTTCAGGTACTCCTGAAAAGTTTCCTCGGGAAACGCCGCTGCCATTTTGCCGCCGATCCGGCGGGCCAGTCGCAACAGGACGTCGCCGGTGGCCTGCGTCTCGAACAGCGGATTCATCACCGGTTGCCGCAAGCTGTGCACCCCCGCCATGGGACGGTGGTCTCCCCACTGCTCGAGCGGGGTGTGATCGGGCAGGACCAAATGGGCCAACTCAGTGCTCTCATCGGGAAAGCTCGAGAAGCTCACCACCAGCGGCACCTTGCGCAGTGCGCTGGCCATCCCCAGGGCGGGGGGCAATTGAAAGACTGGATTGGCTCCGTGAAGAAACAGTATTTCGATCTCCCCTCCTTCCATCGCAGCAACCAACTCGCGGAGTTCGCCGATGGAAGCGGTTTCCGGCGGAAGATACGGCCGGTCAAAGCGGACCGTCTGCCCGATTCGACCGGCAACATGGTTCAGCAGATGGACAGCCGCCTGCGTGGCGGTGGCATTGACGCCGCTCCCGGCGGCGCCGCCGCCGAGCGCCACTCCCACCGGGGCGGCGGCGAACTCTTCAGCGAGGCGCGCGATGGTGG
>DATMAF010000140.1:0-5742 GCA_035560315.1 Terriglobia bacterium
GATTGCGCAGCCAATCCCTCCGCCAGTGCGGCCATCGCCGCCACGAGGAAGCACATGGTCCTGTTCGCGTTCATGAGAATTCCTCCCGAAACGAGCTGTCGCCTTGCCGGGCGGGATGATAACATGCGGGGCCCTTGCGGGAACGAGTAGGCCTGGGCTGACTAGCCGCCCTCGCCATCCCGGCCGCGTTCGTAGGGCTGCTTGAGATATTGATTGGCCAGATCGATGGCGCCCTCGGTGTTGTCCTTGGTGCGGATGGCTTGCTGATAGGCGTTGACGGCCCGGTCGCGCTGGCCGGTTACGTCGAAGATTTTGCCCAGGTAGATGTGGCTCCACACCTCCGTCCAGGGCGGGTCGAGATCGCCGTTGAGCGCCTCGCGGAACGCGTTGGCGGCCGACTGATAGTTGCGCAGGGCGAAGAACACTTCCCCCACCCGATAGTGCGCCAGGGAACTGACGCGGTTGATGTCGATGGCCTTCTGGTACTCTTCCAGGGCCTGGGTATAGTCCCGCTCGGCCACGGCCTGCTCGCCGCGCGCAATGGCCACCCGGACGCGGATGCGGTCGTTGTATTTGAGGATCCGGTTGTTGGGATCCACCACCATGCCGGTGGGCCGTTCCGCGGTGCTGATGGAAAACTCCGAGGAGCGCCCGGTTACGTTGACCCGGGTGGTGACCGGCTCGCCATAGGTTTCCACCCGCACCTCCACCGGCATGCTGAAGAGATCTTTGTCCTGCGTGATGGTGCCGGCGATGCGGTAGCCGTCCCGGACCCGGTAGATGGTGTAGTCGAGAGTGAAATCGGAGGCTCCGGTCGAATCAAACCATTGGATGAAGAACCCTTCCAGCTTCTGGCCGCTGATTTCCTCCATCACGGCGCGAAAATCCTCGGTGGTGGCGGCCCGAAAACGGTAGCGGCTGGCGAACTCCTTCAGGCCGCGGAAAAAGGCCTCCTCGCCCACCACCCAGCGCAGCATGTGCATGACGTAGGCTGCTTTGTCATAGAGCAGCGTCTTGTAGGCGGGAGAAAATTCCGGCATCCGGCTGGCGGCGCGAACCGGAATGGTATCGTGCGTGAGCGCGTCAATGGCCATCTGGCGGATGCGCTGTTCCAGCGCTTCGCTTCCGCCCAATTTTTCCAGGTACAGGGCCTCGGAGTAGGTGGCCAGGCCGTGATCCAGCCAGAGATCGGCCCGGGTGGCCGGACCCGTCAGGATGCGCCACCATTGCTGCGCGACTTCCTGCGCCAGCAGACCCGTATTGACTGCGGCGCCGATGGCGCGCGGAGCCAGGAAAATCGTCCCTGCCCCGGCGTAGCCGCCCAGCGAGTTGTTATCAATCTCCACCAGGGAGAGTTCCGCCGCCCCGCGCGGGCCGAACACCTCCGAGAAAAAATTCAGCATGTGGGCCGCCGCTTCGCCATAGGCCTGCGCCAGGCTTTGGCGCTCGGGAGCAAAATAGACGCGGATGCGTTCGCCGCCCGTTTCTACGACGTGCGGCTGCTGCCGGAGCAGGGCGATGCTGCCCGGAAACTGCGGCTGGTCGTAAACGATGTTGTAGAGAACCTTGGCGCCGTCGAGTTGGGAAGTGACTTCCCCCCCGGAGACCACCTGATAGCCTGCCGGCACGGTCAGGCGAATCTCTGCGGTGTAGCGGTTGACCCGGTAGCCCAGCACCGGAAACCATCGTGCGGGATACAGCAGATACGAACGTTCCGGGCCGATGTACGCCAGTTGCACGCCCTCGACGGGGCTGTGCTCGGCGTCCGCCAGCGGACCTTCGTATTCAACCCGCACGGTGCCGGTCTCGTCCCGGGCCAGCCGCTGGCGAAGATTCACCTCCAACGTCTCGCCGTTTCCGATCCGGCGGCTGGAGAGAACCTCACCGGCCCCGTCGGTGATGTTGGTGGGATACAGGTTGCTGTGCAGTTCCACTTGCAGATCCCGCAAATCCTGGCGCGCCTGGAATCGAATTTCCGCGCGGGCCCGGATCTCGTGGCTGTCGGGAAGCAGTTCCGCGTCGATCACATAATGCCGCGCTTCCGCGGGTTCCCCGGCCGATTCCATCTCCACGGAATAGTCATCCGCCACCAGCCGCGGTTCGCTGCCCGCCGTTTCCCGATATTGCGGCCAGACGGAGGCCGGAAACAGACAGAATGCCAGCCCCAGCATCCAGAGACTGGACGGAGCCCAGGACACTCGGCGATCGGCTTTACGGGAGTTCGTCATGGACGTTGTCACGGGGCGCCCCTTGCGGAGCCGGGCCGGTCTCCTCCAAGATACCATTACCTCCGCCTCCCCGCACCGCGAAACGCTTCCCCCGCTCGCGCCCGGCGCGGCCCCCCGGGGGACGGCTGGCTTCACGAGCTGGCCGGCGCGCCCGGACATTTCCCTTTTACCATAGATTCGGCGATGGCAGCCGACCGTTGTATGGGGTCGGCAATTTGCCCCGCTGCCGATGGGCCGGAGCGTCCCGGGAGCTGCTCTTCGCGGCCATCTTTGCGGAGCCTTTTTGCGAACTCCCGGAGGTGGTCCTGCATCAACTGGCGCAGGGGGGGAGAATCCAGCAGGTTGCTGATTTCCCGCGCCACGGCCTCCGGCTGGAACTTGTCTTGGATGAACTCTGGAACCGCCTGCCGGCCCAGCACCAGATTGACCATGCTGAAGAAGGGAACGTCCACCAGCCAGCGGCCCAGAAGCCAACTGAGGGCGCTGACCCGGTAAACGATAACCATGGGCGTGCCGAGTATGGCCGCTTCGGTGGAAGCTGTGCCGCTGGCCACGATTGCGGCTTGGGAATGAGCCAGCGCGTCATAGGTAGCATTTTCCAGCACCGCAACCGGCAGCCCGGCGGCCGCCGCCTGAGCGCGCAGCCAGTCGAAATCGACCGTGGAAGCCGCTGGCAGCAGGAAGGCGCACTTTCGGGACGCCGACAGCAGCCGGGCGGTCTCCAGCATGGGCGGGAGATTCAAGAGGATTTCCCGGCGCCGGCTGCCGGGCAGCAGCGCGATCAGCGCCGCATCCGGGGGAAACGAGAGTCCGCGGCGAAACTCCGCGGCCGGCTGGCTGGCGCGCACGCCATCGGCCAGCGGATGGCCGACAAACTCCGCCGGCACTCCCGCCTTCTGAAAGAAGGCTTCTTCAAAGGGAAAGATGCAGAGCAGCCGGGTTACATTTTCCCGGAGGGTTTTCAGCCGGCCCTTGCGCCACGCCCACACCTGCGGCGCGACAAAGTACAGCACCGGAACGCCGGCCCGCTTGAGGCGCTTTGCCAGCCGCAGATTGATGTCGGGGAAGTCGATCAGGATGGCCAGTTGCGGCCGGCCGCGGTCGATGGCCTGGCGGAGTTCGCGCAGCGCTTTCCAGGCGCGTCGCAACCCGGGCAGTACCTCCACCAGCCCTACCATAGCGATCCGGCGGGCGTCCACCAGCGTGCGGCAGCCGGCCGCCCGCATGCGATCGCCTCCGCAACCGAAAAACTCCGCCTCGCCCAGCCGCCCCCGCAGGGCATCGATCAGGCGGGCGCCATAGACGTCGCCGGAAGCTTCTCCGGCGGAGATGAAAATGCGAACCGGTCCGGACATCGTCCCTCATCGGCGCCAGCAATGGCCACACCGCGCTCCATTATAGGAGCGGCATCCGCTCGCCTCCAAATGTCCGCCGGACGGCCGCCGCTCCAGATTGAGTACAATCAAGAGTCGTTTCCAGACCGTGGAAGGGGTGTGCATCTGATGGAGGGCCGGCAGAGCATCGAGCGATTGTACCGACGCCGCTACTCGCCGCGGTGGCAGGACCGGCTGCGGCGCTGGCTGACTCCCCCCGACCCCTTCGTGCTGAATCCCCGCGAGCAGGATGTCCATGCTCCGCTGGGACAATGGAACCTCTACATCGGCGGGGCGGGAGCGGAGGTTCCGGGCTACATCAACCTGGATCTGTTCCCGCTGGCGGGCGTGCAGGTGGTCGCCTCCGCGCAGGCCCTGCCGTTTCCGGACAATCTGTTCCAACGCGTGGAGTGCGATGCGGTCCTGGAGCATGTGGAGGATCCCCAAGCGGTGATGCGGGAGATCGAGCGCACGCTGCGGCCGGCAGGGTTTGCGCACCTGGTGGTTCCTTTTTGCCACCCCTTTCATGAATACCCCCGGGATTATCGCCGCTTCACCCCCGATGGGCTGCGGCTGCTGGCGGGAAACCTCGAAGTGGTCGCGGCCGGCTGGCGCACCGGCCCCACCGCCACCCTGCTGGTGTTCTTTTTGGAATACGTCAAGAGCTGGCTGCCATGGCGCCCCCTGCGCGTGGCGGCGCATGGAATCCTCGGCTGGCTGTTATTTCCTTGGCGCTATCTGGACCTGCTGTTGTTTCACTCGCCCCGGGCCGGGCAGATCGGGAACCACTGTTTTCTCTGGCTGCGCAAGCCCGGTCCCCGCTAGGCTTCGCGCCGGATCACCCAGCGGTCGGGGACGTGCGGGAACTGCATCTCCGCCAACCGGCCTTCTTCGCTGGGGAGCCACTGGATCAGGATCGCTTGCTCGCAGAACGCGCCGTCCGCGGAGGTAACCGTCAGGGGGGTCATCTCGACGATATCTTCCTCCAGGACGCACCAGAAACGGTCGGAGGCCACGCGTTCCGTCACGACTTTTCGCTCGAAGAATTTGCGGTTCCGGTCCTCGCCGCTCAGTTCCAGTTCCAGCGCCAGAGCGATGCCCTTGTCGCGCTGCGCCAGGCCGTGGCTGCTCTCCGGCAGGCGGCTGGCCAGACGGCCCTCGCGCTCCAGAAGCTGCTGGGTTTCCAGCAGAATATCGCCCCCGGAGCCCAGACTGGTGGAGGTGGCGCCGCGCCACCGCAGGGCGGGTCGCTGCGACGGCTCGAGATGTTCCTCCATCCATTGCTCCAAATCCTGGCGCAGCCGCTCTTTGATGGCGGCCAGTTCCTCGCGCGTGACCTCCGGGAAGACCATCAAGAAGGAATCCGCCGTCCAGCGCAGCACCGAATCGGTCGCCCGCGTCAGGCACTTGAGCTGCCGCACCAGCTCTTCGCCGCTGGGGCGCGTCGTCTCCTGCTGCTCCCGGCGGGCAAAGCCGGAAATGGATACTTCCAGCAGCGACAGCGGCGCGCGCAAGCGCGCGGAGTGGCTCGCCTGCTGCACGAGAATATCCCGGCAGACTTCCGGATGGTGGTAGTCGGTGAGCGGGTTTCGCTGCAGCGCGCGGGCCAGCGCCTCCTCCTCCAGAACGGTTTCCAGCAGCCGCTGCTGATGGCGCGCCGTCATCATGTGTTCCCGCAGCAGATAGATCACCGTCAAGAGCATCAGGAATCCAAACCCGCGCAACAGCCCTTGGGGGCCGCCCAGAATCGTTTTCGCCCACTGGAACTGGAGCAACTGGGAGTACAACAGGACGGCGATGGCGGCGGAAAGAATGAGGATTACCGTGATGGCCAGCACGGGCAGCCGGCCGCCAATCGCCACCAGCTGCGCTCCTGCGGGCGCAGCGCCCGTCCTGGAGTTGGCCGCTGGGCGGGGGAGCTTGCTTCCGCGCTGGCCGCTTTCGCTTCGCAAACGGGAGGCGGCATCCGCCTTGGCCTGATCCTGGAAAAGCCCCAAGACAGCTTGGTTCTTGAGCCGGGGTTTGCCGCTTCGTTCGGGCGGCGGAGCGTTCGTTCCGTTCATGACGTGGCCCTTTCGTTTTCGGGGAACTGCGCCTGTGGAAGATGGGGCTGGGCTTCGCGAAGCTGCCAGGCCCCGCTC
>DATMAF010000141.1:0-5631 GCA_035560315.1 Terriglobia bacterium
ACCTTCGGGTCCCGCTTCGACAGCACCTTCGTGATCGCCGCCGTCAGCGTCGTCTTGCCGTGGTCAATGTGCCCGATCGTCCCAATGTTGACGTGCGGCTTCGAACGGTCAAATTTCTCCTTCGCCATCTCCTGTTACTCCCTCTGCTCTGGGCAGTGCTCGTTTGCCCTGCTGGGCCCCGGCGGGCGGAGCCGATCATGAACGGATGGGCTCGAGAACGGATGCGATCTTTCCATTTCACCCCTGCTCGGCCAACAACTGCTGCGCAACGCTTCCCCTTCCGGCTCGCCGGGCCAAAGAATCCCCGGGAGCCGCTGACAACACTCTCTTTCCCGCTCAGCAAGCTCGCTGTTTTGAGTGGCTATCGGACGGGAGTACAACTCAAAGGCTGGTGGACAGGGGAGGATTCGAACCTCCGTAGCCCGCAAGGGGCGGCAGATTTACAGTCTGCTGCCATTAGCCGCTCGGCCACCTGTCCACACCACGCTGCGCTCCGGAGACCCTCTGGCCAGGGCCTCGACCGTTCCGTGCTGCGGAACGGGTTATCGCCCCGGATGGCCGGGGCATAGTTCAGGCAGCGCCGCGCGGAGTCCTAAAACCTTTCCTCCTAACCTTGCCGTCCCCCGGCGGACCGGGGAAAAAGTGTCCTCAACAGAGCCAGCTACCAAACTCTGCGGTCTCGTCCACCGTGCGATCCTGGAGCGGGAGACGGGAATCGAACCCGCGACCAACAGCTTGGAAGGCTGTGACTCTACCACTGAGTTACTCCCGCTCATCGCCCGCTACGGCGAAAGTGCTGGAGCCGATGACCGGGATTGAACCGGTGACCTCGTCCTTACCAAGGACGCGCTCTACCAACTGAGCTACATCGGCCCACCGGCTCCGTCGCGCCTCCCTGCACCGCTGCGCATTGCCCGCGCTCCGGAGCGGCGCCCGCAGGCGCGCCGCCTGCTGGCGCCGGAAAAACAACCTCTCCCGCCGTTCCCGCAGCTTGCGGCTCCGTCCGTGATCCGCCAGCGCGCGGCGTCCTCAACCGCTGGAGCTGGCGAAGGGATTCGAACCCCTGACCCTCTGATTACAAATCAGATGCTCTACCGACTGAGCTACGCCAGCTATCGCAAAACAATAAATATACTACAACAACCGGCGCAGCGCAATCCCCGGATTGTGGAGCGGCGGTTTATACGGCAAACAGCCACTTCAGGACCAGCATGAACAGCACGCCGACGAACACGGTCAGGGCCAGGCGGAGGCCGGGCTCGCGATTCACCTCCGGAATGAGGTCGCTGGCGGCGACATAGACTGTCATACCGGCAGAGAGCGGCAGCGTGTAAGGCACCTGCGCGCTCAGGGGCGCCATGATCAGCACGCCCGCTATCGTGGAGCCGCCCAGCAGCGAGGCGGCCACAATCGCCTGGCGCGGGCTGCGCCCGGAGGCCACCATCACGGAGCTGACCGCAAAGCCTTCCGGCATCTTATGCAGGAAGACGGCCAGAAACACCACCCATCCCAGAAAGTCTGAGACCAGAAAGCCGCTGGCGATGGAAACGCCGTCAACAAAGCTGTGGATCATCAACCCAAGCAGCACCGTGCGGATGCGCCCGGTATCGGCCACCTCCTCGGCGTGAACTTCCTCGCCGAAATGAAAGTGCCCGCTCAGGGTGTGCTCAAAAAAGTGGATGAGCAGATAGCCGCCCAGCACCCAGCCGGCGGCCTGGCCCCCGATCAGCTCGTAGCTTTCCGGCAGCATTTCCAGCATGGCAGCGGCCAGCATGAAGCCCGAGGCCAGCGCCACGAAATAGCGCAGATACAGCGGGTGCCAGGGCTGGCGGGCTACCACCCAGCCTCCGACAATGTTGGCGGCCGCAGCCACAAAGGCCAGAGCCAGTCCGATCCAGGGAAGTGCCATGAGCGAATTAGACTATAACATCGTGGAGGGAGATTCGCGGTCGCGGGCTGGCGGGATGGAGCGCCCGCCGGCTGCGGTCAGCCGCTGTGGCGGATGTGGCAGATATCCCCGTCCTGCACAACGTAGTCCTTCCCCTCCAGCCGCAGGGTTCCCTTCTGACGCGCGGCCGCCAGGCTGCCGGCTTCCAGCAGTTGATTCCAGGGGATGACTTCGGCGCGGATGAAGTGTTTTTCCAGGTCGGAGTGAATCACGCCCGCCGCCTGTTGCGCCGTGGCGCCACGCGGGATGCTCCAGGCGCGGCATTCTTTCTCTCCGACCGTGAAAAAGACAATCAATCCCAGCAGCGCATGGGCCGCCCGCACCAGACGGTCCCGCCCCGGCTCTTTCAGCCCATAGGAGGCCAGGAACTCCTTGGCTTCCTCCTCCGACATCATGGCGAGCTCCGCTTCGAGCTTGCCGCAAACCGCCACCGCCCGCGTCCCGGGCCGGTCCCAAAGCGGCTTGATCTGTGGATCGTTGAGAACCGCATCGCCCTGCGCCGCCTGCTCCTCGCCCACGTTGAAGACGATCAGCATCGGCTTTTCGGAAAGGAACGCGAACCCCCGCAGGAGCTTTTTTTCCGCATCGTTCCACGGCTCCGCGCGCAGCGGGCGATTCTCCTCCAGCACCGTCTTGGCGCGCTCCAGAAGTTCCTGCTCGCGGGCAAGCTCGGCGCTCTGGATTTTCTTGCGATCCTTCTCGATGCGCGCCAGGCGATTTTCCGTGACGCCCAGATCGGTGAGGATCAGCTCCAGCTCAACATCGGAGATGTCGCGCGCCGGATCGACGCGGCCCTTGATGTGCGGCACCGTCTCGTCGGCAAAGACGCGCACGACGTGCAGCAGGGCGTCGGTCTGCTTGAGAGCCGTCAAGAAGGCGGTCTGGCGGAGCGTGTCCTCGCCGAGGGGGGCCGCATCCAGGCACTCCAGCGTGGCATAGGTCACCTTCTGGGGGGCAAAGAGGGGGACCAGTTGGTCCAGCCGGGGGTCGGGGACGCGCGCGATGCCAAGGTGTGGGGCGTCCGGGTGCGCCGGCGACGCCGCGGTGTGCGTCAGCACGCGGAAGATCGAGCTCTTGCCGGCCTGCGGCAGGCCAATGATGCCGATTCTCATGGGGAGCGCGAAAGCTCAGAATACAGGAGTCCGCAGCAGCGCAGCAATGTCCGGCAAGCGCCGCCCGGACGATGCGCGGGAGCCGCTCCGCTTGGCAGCGAGCCACTCCGCCGGTTCCGGCAAACGAGGAACTGGGATGGTGGGGCGCATGCTGTGCCAGGAATCCTAGAAGCGCCGCGCTTCAACCGACGGCTGTCGTTCTTCTGGGTGATACGGGAGCGCAGCGGTTGCCTAATACGCCCAGCGAACTAGCGACGCGCCCACGGTGTACCCCGCTCCGGCGGCGGCGTACAGCACCAGCGAACCTTTGCGCAACTTTCCCTGGGCAATGGCGTCGGCCGTGGCCAAAGGAATCGTGCCGGCGGTGGTGTTCCCGTAGCGGTCAATGTTGATGAGCACGCGGTCGCTGCACAAACCCATCCGCTCGGCGGTGGCTTCGATAATGCGCCGGTTGGCCTGGTGCGGAATGAACATGTCCACGTCGGAGGCCTTGAGTCCGTTGCGGTCGAGAATGCTCTGGCAGACTTCGTACATCTTGCGCACGGCGAATTTGAACACCTGGGGGCCGTCCTGGTGGACGTAGTGCAGTTTTTTCCGGACGGTCTCGGAACTGGCCGGCAGACGGCTGCCGCCGGCGGGCATTTGCAGGCAGGCCCCGCCGCTGCCATCCACCTCATGCAGATAATCGAGAACTCCGAGGTCGTCGGATTCCGAAGGCTCCAGCAGCACCGCGCCGGCGCCATCGCCGAAAATCACGCAGGTGGCCCGATCCTGATAGTTGATGATGCTCGACATCACGTCCGCGCCCACCACCAGCACTTTCTTGTGGGCGCCGCTGGCGATGAACTGCGCGCCGGTGGTGAGCGCGTAGAGGAACCCCGAGCAAGCCGCGGAGATGTCGAATCCCCAGGCGCCCCGGGCGCCCAGGCGGTCCTGCAACAGGCAGGCCGTGGAAGGGAAGAAGTGGTCGGGCGTCACCGTCGCGACCAGGATGGCCTCAATCTCGGAGCCGGCGATGCCGCGCTGCGCCAGCGCCTGGCGGCAGGCCGCCTCAGCCAAATCGGAACTGGCCACGCCGGGATCCACGATATGCCGCGTGACGATGCCGGTGCGCTCGCGGATCCACGCGTCGGAGGTATCGACCATGCGCTCCAGATCGGCGTTGGTTAACAGTCGCGGCGGAACGTAGGTTCCCAGTGCGGAAATTTTGGCGCGCGCCACAATCCTCTTCCCCGATTCCTGCCGGCCCCACCCTTGCCTGGCGGGGCCAATCGGCCACGCCGCCGCCCGGGCGCTCCTGCAAGGGAGCACAAACTCCTAACTTTATTTTCGTTTCCCGCAAAAAGCAAGGCGCTCCGCCCGGCCGGGAGGCCGGCGTCTCGTGGCGTACTTGTGTACCAAAGTAATACATGCGCCGGCGTCCCGGACAACATCTCGTTGTTCGGGCTTCCGTTCCGGCGATATAATGGGCCGAGTCCGGACCCAAGTTCCCCCGCGGCAGGGTGTTGGATCCACATGGCTGAAGCCGAAAAAGTGGCTGGGCTGGAGCGAAGGATCAAGGAGCTTTCCGTCTTTCACGAGGTCGGCAAAGCGCTCACTTCGACGCTCGATCTGAACGAAGTCCTCCAGACGATCATGGAAAAGATCAGCAGCTTCTTCCGGCCGGATACCTGGTCGCTGCTGATGGTGGATGAAGAAACCCAAGAACTGTATTTTGAGATCGCCATCGGCGAGGGCGCCGAAGCGCTGCGGCATGTGCGGTTGCGGAAGGACGAAGGCATCGCGGGCTGGGTCACCACCCATGGCGAGCCGCTGGTGGTGCCGAACGTCGCCACCGACCCGCGCTTTGCGCCGCGGATGGACGCGATCACCAACTTCCAGACCCGCTCCGTGGTCTGCGTCCCGATCCGGGGCCGCGAGAAAGTCCTGGGCGTCATCGAGCTCATCAATTACGTGGCGGAGATCTCGCTCAGCGAGGACGACCTGTTTCGCTTGCAGGCCCTGGCCGATTACGCCGCCATCGCCATCGAGAACGCCCGCTACGTGCAGCGCATCCACGAGCTGACCATCACGGATGACTGCACCAAGCTGTACAACAGCCGCCACCTGCACTCGATTCTGGAGGCCGAGGTCTACCGCTCCACCCGCTATCATTATGAGTTTTCGCTGATCTTCATTGACCTGGACTATTTCAAGCGCGTCAACGACCGCTACGGCCATCTGATGGGAAGCAAGCTGCTGAGTGAATTGGGCCAGCTGATCAAGCGCCACCTGCGGCTGATCGATTTCGGATTCCGCTACGGCGGCGACGAATTCGTCGTGCTGCTGCCCCAAACCCCCAAGCGCAGCGCCATCAATGTCGCCCGGCGGCTGCACCGGCTGATCGGGCGGCACTCGTTTCTTGCCTCCGAAGGGTTGAACGTCCAGCTCACGGCGAGCCTGGGGATCGCCTCCTTCCCGGACGACGCCCAGAACAAGGACGACCTGATCCGCTTGGCCGACCAGGCCATGTATCTGGTGAAGGACAATTCCCGCAATAACATCGCCGTGGCCAATCAAGGACTGCTGGTT
>DATMAF010000142.1:0-11330 GCA_035560315.1 Terriglobia bacterium
GCCCGCGTTGCGCGCTTTGCTGGTGGAAAGCAAGGCCGCCCGCTTCCGCGAACTTGGCGAGGAACTGGACGAACTGGCTGACCTGCGCGAGTTGCTCGAGCGCGCTCTGTCCGACTCGCCTCCGGCGGCAACCGCGGAGGGCGGCTTCATCCGCGACGGCTATCATGCCGAGCTCGATGAACTGCGGCAGCTCAGCCGCGGCGGCAAGCAGACCATCGCGCAGATGGAATCGCGCGAGCGGCAGGCGACCGGCATCGCGTCGCTCAAGATCAAGTTCAACAACATTTTCGGATATTACATTGAGGTCTCCAAGCCGAACCTCCCGCTGGTCCCGGACCGCTTCGAGCGCAAGCAGACGCTGGTGAATGCCGAGCGGTTTACCACTCCGGAGCTGAAGGAATACGAGCGCAAGGTGCTGGACGCCGAGGAACGGATGCAACAGATTGAGACGCAGCTTTTCGCCGAGTTGCGCGCCGCCGTGGGCGAGCAGGCCGCCCGCATCCGGCGCACCGCCGCGGCGGTCGCCGAGCTGGACGTGCTGTGCAGTTTTGCGGTGATCGCCGCGGAACGAGCCTATTGCCGCCCTTCGATCGCCGACGATGGCGTGTTGGAAATTCGCGCCGGACGGCACCCCGTGCTGGAACGGCTGGCGGAGTCTCTGAACGGCGAGCGCTTTGTGCCCAACGACCTCTACATGAACGAGGATACCGACCGCATCCTCATCATCACCGGGCCGAACATGGGAGGAAAATCCACCTACCTGAGGCAGGCGGCGCTGATCTCGATCCTGGCGCAGATGGGGAGCTTCGTGCCGGCGGCGAGCGCGCGCCTGCCGTTGCTGGACCGCATCTACACGCGCATCGGGGCCAGCGACAACCTGGCGCGCGGACGCTCGACGTTCATGGTCGAGATGACCGAGACGGCCGTGATCCTGAACACCGCCGGGCCGCGCAGCCTGGTGATTCTGGACGAAATCGGGCGCGGCACCGCCACCTTCGACGGCTTGTCCATTGCCTGGGCGGTCGTCGAGTACCTGCATTCCCGCCCCGGCATCAAGGCGCTGTTTGCGACCCACTACCACGAACTGACGGAGTTGGCCGATCATTTGCCCGGAGTGAAGAATCGGCACGTTTCCGTGAAAGAATCCGACGGCAACATTGTCTTTCTGCGGCGGGTGGAGCCGGGCAGCGCCGACCGCAGCTACGGCATTGAAGTGGCGCGGCTGGCGGGGTTGCCGGCCGAGGTCATCGAACGCGCCCGCGAGGTCCTGAACTATCACGAGCAGAGCGAGCACCGCCTGAGCGACACGCTGGCCGAAGGCGGCGCGCGTTCTGGCCCGTCGGGCTCGTTCCAACTGACGCTGTTCACGCCCTCCGATCAGGCGCTCCGCGAGCGGCTGGCGCGGATCAAGATCGAGGAGTTGAAGCCGCTGGAGGCATTGAACCTGCTGGCGGAGATCCAAAAAAATCTCGTTTCCGGCGGCGCGGATTGACTTCAGCCCATGGATTCGGTAAGTTGAACTGTTGGATGCACGCCGGATCGTCCGCCGGGCGGGAGAAGGTTCCGATGGGCTTTGTCCAGAACAAATTCGAGAAGAATTTCATCATCACAACCGTCGATTACGTCTTCAATTGGGCCCGCAAGAGCGCCATCTGGCCGATGACCTTCGGCCTGGCGTGCTGCGCCATCGAAATGATCGCTTCGACCACCTCGCGCTTTGACATCGCCCGCTTCGGCGCCGAGGTCTTTCGCCCTTCGCCGCGCCAGAGCGACCTGATGATTGTCGCCGGCACCGTTACGCTCAAGATGGCGCCGGTGCTCAAGCGCGTGTGGGATCAGATGCCGGATCCGAAGTGGTGCATTTCGATGGGCGCCTGTTCGAGCGTCGGCGGCCCGTTCAACACCTACGCCGTCTTGCAGGGAGTGGATAAGATCGTGCCGGTGGATGTCTATGCTTTTGGGTGCCCGCCGCGCCCAGAGAACCTCTTCTACGCGCTGCTGAAGTTGCAGGACAAGATCGACCAGATGTCGCTCGCCAAGCGGCCCACCGAAGTGCGGCTGGATGAATCCATGGTCGAAAACTTCCGCAAGCAGATCATGATTGCCCAGACCCCGCATCCCGCCTAGCTCCTCATGGCGTGCCGTCGGCTCATCCAGGGCGAAGAACACGATCTGACGCTGGAATCGCTCGGGAGGGCGCCGCATGCCTGAATTCGTCAAAGTCGCCGCTGTTTCCGATCTGCCGCCCGGCAAGGTCGCGCAGGTCGCTATCGGAGACCGGACAATCGCGCTTTGCAACGTGGACGGCACCTTCTACGCCCTGGACAACGTCTGCATTCATCGCGGCGGCCCGCTGGGGGAGGGGTATCTGGAGGGAGACAAGCTCGAGTGCCCGTGGCACGCCTGGCAATTCAACGTGAAAACCGGCTGCCTGACGGCCAACCCGCGCGAGAAAGTTCCCACCTTTGAAGTCAAGGTCGAGGGTTCCGACGTCCTGGTGGCCCTCTAGCCGCGCTGACCGGGGCAACCGCCGGCCACGTTGGGAACGATCAGGATCTCGCAGCCCTCGCTCACCGGCGCGGCCAGACCGCCGGCCTCGCGGATATTCGCCTGGCCGACGAAGATATTGACGTAGGGCCGCACCGCGCCCCGCTCCGTCAGCACGCGGTCGCGCAACCCCGGATGCAGCCGCCACAACTCCTCGAGCGCCTCCGCCACCGTGCGGGCCGCCGGGGACAGTGCCACCTCCCGGCGCCCTCCGGCAAAGGATCGCAAATACGAAGGAAGCAGGACGCGGATCGGCATTAGCGTTGCCGGGGCGCGCCCAGCGCAGCCCGTCGGAAGGGCTTGCGGGCAGTCATCCAGACGGTTCGGGGACGCGCCTCGGCCCGTTCGCCCACCACCGCGGTCTGGACGCAGGCAATTGGCGGAAGCCCGTCCGCAATCAACCGCCAGCCATGGCCGCCGTTTGCCGAACCATAGAGCTTGCCGCTGCGGGTGCCGAAGTACACTCCCGCCGGTTTCAGGGAATCGACCGCCAGGCCATCGCGCAGGACCGTTTCGTAGGCAGCCTTCTGCGGCAGGCCGCGCGTCAGCGGCTCCCAGGAACGTCCTGCGTTTTTGGTGCGGTAAACACGCACCTTGCCGTCCGGGCCGCAGCGCATTTCGCGGCTCAGCGGAAAGATATAGGCGGTGTCCGGATCGTGCGGGTGCAGCACCATCGGGAAGCCAAAGTCCGACGGCACGCCTTGGGCAATGCTCTTCCAGGACTCCCCTCCGTTGTCGCTGCGGAAAAGTCCCCCGTGGTTCTGTAAAAACAACCGCTCCGGCTGCGACGGATGCCGGTCGATCTTGTGAACACACTGGCCGAACTCGGGAAACGGGTTGGGAAGAAACTCCGCGCTGATTCCGTGGTTGGAAACGTTCCAGGACCGGCCGCCATCCTCGGTGCGGTAGACCCCGCCCGCAGAGATGGCAACGTGCATTCGGTTTGGATCCGTCGGGTGCGGCAGAATTGTGTGCAGACACAGGCCCCCGCCCCCGGGCGACCATTGCGGGCGGTGCGGGTGGTTGTGCAGCCCGCGAACCAGCGACCAGTTCCGGCCGGCGTCGTTCGACTCAAACAGGGCCGCCGGCTCGACGCCGCAATACAACGTATCCGGCTCCGCATCGCGCCCCACGGCGATCTGCCAGATCTGCTTCAACTCCAGGCCCGTGTCCTCTGGAAACTTGATGAGGGCGGCCTCCGGCTTCGTCCAGCTCTGGCCGAAATCATCCGATGAGTACAAGTTGACGCCGAAGGCATAGTGCTGCGAGGAGAGCCAAATGCGCCGCCGCCCGGCGCGCCCGTCGTACGCCGCCGCGTAGACCACGTGGCCCGGAAAATGCGGTCCGGAAAATCGCCACTGGCTTCGCTCCGCATCCGACCAATACAGGAAGGCCCCTTTGGTGGTGCCCACCAACAGCACGACGGAGCCGTCGTTTGGTTTTAAGCGCGAGGAACTTTGCATGCCGTCTCCTCACCTGCGACTGGTTGCCGCCCCGCAACAACGAAACGCTCCTTCCATGCTAGCACAAGGCGACAGGGTGGCTGTTTGCAACCCCGCGTTGTGTTACTTTGAAACCTTCAGCGGGCTTTTTATGCCCGGCTGCGATGGCGTCCCTCGATGCCGGAATTGCCCGAAGTCGAAACGGTGGTGAGAACCTTGCGGCCGCTGCTGGTCGGGCGGCGGCTCACCGGCGTGGAATGGCCCTCGCTGCGGAACGACCGGCACGGCCGGACGATCTTGCGGCGCTTGCTGAACGATTCCCCGGCCCAGTTGCAAAAAGCGCTGTGCGGCGCAAGGGTGGAAGGCATCGAACGGCGCGGCAAGAACATCCTGATCCGATTGCGCAGGGATGAGCCGGGCGGCTCCGGCGCAGCGCTCCTGTTGATCCATCTGGGCATGACGGGACGGTTGCAGTTCGAGCGAGTGCCGGAGCCGTTGCGTCCGCACACGCACGCGGTTTTCCATCTCGATGCCCCGGACCGCTGGCTGCACTTCAGTGATCCCCGGCGTTTCGGACGCCTGCGCCTTTTGCGAGGGCCGGCGGCAGATCTGGAGAAGCTGGGGCCGGACCCGCTGGAGATCGTGCGCGAGGAGTTTACCGCGCGGGTGCGGGCGCGGCGCGCAATGCTCAAGAGCCTGCTGCTCGATCAGCGGTTTCTGAGCGGGCTGGGGAACATTTATGCCGATGAAACCCTGTCCCGCGCCCGGCTGCACCCGGCTGCGATCGGAGCGCGGCTGACGCGCCGCCAGGCGGCGGCCCTGCACCAGGCCATGGGCGATGTCTTGCGGGAGGCCATCGCCTTGGGCGGCTCCTCCATTTCGGACTACGCCGATGCCGAAGGCCGCCAGGGGTGGTTCCAGCAGGAGCATCAGGTCTACGGCCGGCAGGGTGAGCCGTGCTTCCGGTGCGGCACGCGCATCCGCAGGATCATCATCGCCAGCCGCAGCACGCACTATTGTCCCCGCTGCCAGCGCGCCGGCAAGCCGCGCCCCCGCGCGTTCGCACCGCCGAGAAGGGAACTGTCATGAATCGCTTTGCAATCGGCGCGGATCTGGGTGGGACGAACTTGCGCCTTGCTGCCATCGAGGAGAACGGACGACTGATCGAAAAAGTCGTTCTGGAAGTCCGTTCGCTGGGCCACCGCGACGCCGCCGTGGAGGCGCTCTGCCAGAACGCGCGGGTCTTGGCGCGCAAGCACGGCGGCGGCCGCCAATTCGCAGGGCTTGGCGCCGGCATTCCGGGAATCCTCGATGCCGGGGCAGGCATTTTGCGGCAATCGCCCAATCTGCCGGGGTGGGAGAACTTTGCCGTCCGCGAAGCCCTCCAGTCGCGTCTGGAGGCCGCGATCGCGTTGGACAACGATGCCAACGCCGCCGCGCTGGGAGAAACGTGGCTGGGCGCGGGGCGGACGGTCGCCAGCCTTTGCCTGCTGACGCTGGGCACCGGGATTGGCGGCGGGCTGGTGCTGGACGGAAAGGTCTGGCGCGGTTTTCTGGGCATGGCCGGAGAAGTCGGGCACATCGGTGTTCGCGAAAACGGAGAACCCTGCGGCTGCGGCAGCCGCGGGTGTCTGGAAACGGAGGCTTCCGCGACCGCGGTGGTTCGGAAAGCGCGCCAACTGCTGGCGGCGGAAAAAAGTCCCGCGCTGGCGGAGCGGATCCGAAGCGGTTCCTCCCTGACGGCGGAACTGGTCTATCAACTCGCGCAGGAGGGCGATGCGGCCTGCCGGGACCTGTTTGCTTCGGTGGGCCGCTTTCTGGGACTGGGACTTTCCATGCTCGTCAATACGCTGAATCTGCCTCTCTATCTGCTGGGCGGCGGGATGGCGGAGGCCTGGCCGCTGTTCGCTCCTGCGCTGCTGGAAGAATTGGGCCGCCGGTCGTATGTGTTCGCGCAGGGCGGGACGCGGGTGGAACGGGCGCAGCTCGGAGCGGATGCGGGACTGTACGGGGCGGCCGCCCTGGTTCTGCGCCAGCCCGCCTAGCGCCGCGGCTTTGCCGCCATCGTCATTTGAGGCACAATAGGACGTTGCGGGTCTGGCCCGCAAGGGAAGCAAATTTCGGTGACGCCCAGGCCGCGGATCGACATTCTGGACGAGCTGATGGTTCGCTATCCGGACCTCCCGCCGGAAGTGTTCTTCAAGGAAGATTTGCTCCGTCTGGGACTGGCCCTGGAAGAGAAGCAAACAAATTCGCCGGCATCCGGTGACGATTCGTATCAGCGCAAGTCCTACTTCATTTTTTCTTTCGACCGCACACCGATCCAGCAAATGAGGGGGCAAGAAAATCTCCGGGCGCCGGAGGAGATTGCCCTTGCCGGCGGGCCGCGGGCCCTGCGGCGGACGGTGGTTTCCGTGCGTCTGAACCCGGCTTCTCCCTATTCGCTGCGGCGCGCGGGCGATGGCTTCGCGCTGTTCCTGGAAGGGGAGATGCTCTGTCCCGTGGAACTGCCGCCGGAGCCGCCCCATTATCGGCGCGCGCTGGCCAATGGCAAACCCGCCTCGGAAATTGCGCCGGTGATCGAGTGGGGGTACTTGATTTACCTCACCGTGTTTCGGCGCTGCCAGTATGTAGGATCCGACCAGGAATGCCGCTTCTGCGACATCAATCCGAACTTTGACCAGCAGCGGGCCGCCGGCCGCGTCTACTCCACGGTGAAAAGCCTGGCGGAAGTGCTCGAAGCCCTGGAGCTGATCGCGGCGGGCGACCACCGCAGCCAGGCCTATACCCTGACGGGCGGGAGCGTCACCGGACAGTTGCGGGGCCGGCGCGAAGCGGATTTTTATGTCCAGTACGCCGAAGCGATTGAGCGGCGCTTTCCCGGCCGGTGGATCGGCAAGGCGGTGGTGCAGGCACTGCCGGCGGAAGAGCTGCGAAAGTTCCGCGATGCCGGCATCCGCATCTACCACCCCAATTACGAAGTTTGGGACGAGCGGCTGTTTGCGTGGCTTTGCCCTGGAAAGAACGCCTACATCGGGCGCCGGCAGTGGATTGACCGCATCCTGGAGGCGCGCGAAGTCTTTGGCGCATCCTGCGTGATTCCGAACTTTGTCGCCGGCGTAGAGATGGCGAAGCCGCACGGCTTTGCCACCGTGGAAGAGGCGGTGCGCTCCACCGCTGAGGGCCTGGAGTTCTTCATGTCGCAGGGGATCACCCCTCGGTTTACCACCTGGTGCCCCGAGCCCCTGAGCGACCTCGGCATGCGTTGGGGCGCGCAGGAGCCGGCGCCACTCGAGTACCATCTGCGGCTCCTGCAAACCTACCGCGACACGCTGGCCAAACACCGGCTGCCGCCGCCGCCCGGCTACGGGGCTCCGGGGGTGGGCCAGGCCGTGTTCTCGGTTTCCTCTTTCATGGACGTGCTTCCCAGCGCGGAGCCAGCGAGCGCGCCCGCATGAGCACATCGCCTTTGCGCGCCGCCGCCGTTTCCTACCTCAACGCCGTACCGCTGTACTGGGGCCTGCTGTACGGTCCGCACCGCCACCGCTTCCGCGTTACGTTCGAGCTGCCAGCCCGCTGCGCCGACGCGCTGCAGGCCGGCGATGTGGACGCGGGGATCATCCCCTCCATCGAGTATCAGCGCATCCCCAACTTGAAAATCGTGCCCGGCCTGGCGGTGGCCTCCGCCGGGCCGGTGCGCAGCGTCCTGCTGATCTCAAAGCGGCCGGTGCAGGAAATCCGGAAGCTGGCGCTGACCACCGCTTCGCGCACCTCGGTCTGCCTCCTTCAGATATTGATGCGGTGCCGCTACCGCATCGCTCCCGAACTGGCGCCGCAGGAACCCAACCTCGCGGCCATGCTGCAAACCTGCGACGCGGCGCTGCTGATCGGCGACCCCGCCCTGGTCTCGGACTTCCCCGGGCTGGAAGTGTACGATCTCGCAGAAGAATGGCGCGCCCTGACCGGCCTGCCCTTTGTCTTTGCGGTCTGGGCGGTGCGCTCGGAAGCCGCCAGACCCGAACTGGTCCGGCTGTTCCAGGAGTCGGTCCTGTACGCCATGGAGCACCTCGCCGAGATCGTCGTCCAGCAAGCCGCCCGGACGGGACTCCCGCCAGAGATCGTCCGCTCGTACCTGACGGAACATATCGATTTTTCACTCGGCGTGGAGAACCTCAACGGCCTGCGCCGCTTTTATCAACTGGCGCACGAGCAAGGCCTGATCGAGCAGCGAAAGCCTCTCGAGTTTATCGGCCAGCCCGGCTAGCGGTGGAAGTTGATTCGCGGGAGCGTGGAGAGTTCCGCCAGAATGGCCCGCGGATTCGTTGCCGCCAGCAGAATTTTGGCGAGGCGGGCGCACCAGAAGGCGATGGGATCGCGCAGATCCGAACCGCTCCCGGCATACTCGGTCAGCAGCGGCGCCGGGTCTTGCTGGCGGTCCAGCAATTCCAGGAGCTTTTTCGAAACGATGTCCATTGCCTGCTGGCGGGCTTCGAGCAACTCCACGGTCTTGGAATGATCCGGTCCCAAGACCGTGCCATCTTCCAGGATGACGACATCCAGCTCCACCCGTCCGCCGGGATTAGCCTCCAGGAACTCCGCTTGTTTTCTCAGAGAAGCGTTCGAGACCGAAAGGTACTCCCCGGGATTCCCCGCCAATCCTTCCGGCCAGATGTCGGCAGGCGTTACGAGCCGCCGGACATGCGGCGCAGCAGCGACGCCCGTGGCAATATACAGGCTGTCCTGCCGCAGCGTAAGGCAGTCGCCCTCGGACGGCGTGGCAGGAGCCCCCGGAGGACACCACAGTACTGTCACGGCCACGATTATTTTGCTGGTGGCATTCGTCAAAATGTCGGCGTAGGGCAGCCATCGCGCTACATCCGGATTCGCAGCCGCAAATGCCGCGAAGTTTGGCGCGATGGCCGGGTCATACTTTTGAAACGTAACGCCCGCTTCCGAGAAAGGAACAATCGTGGCGGCCGGCGGAGCCTGCGCTTTCAGCAGCACAGTTGCCGAAAGCAGAAAAGACGCCAGAGCGATGCGTAAAGTCCGCCGCATTGTGTCTCCTTCTGAATTTGCTGTGTTGTCTTATTGAGCCCTTTTGCCAGAAAGGGGAAGGAAAGTAATGCCCGTTGCACTACGCACAAGACAGCGATCCCGATACTGGAACCAGTGTATACCTCCCCCCTCCGTCGGGGGATGTCAAGGAAAAAGTGGAAGCGCCTGTGCCGTAGCCTGAGACGAGAATAATGGGAAGCAGATTCCTGTCCCGGCAAGCTCAGGATGGGAATGACAGCAGGAACGAGGAAGAGTCAGCCGCGGCGGCCGCGGATGCGTCCCATCCCCGGTGCAAGGCCCTCGTATTGCCGCATCACCAGGTGCGACTCGATCTTGCTGACGGTGTCCATCGCCACGCCCACCACAATCAGCAGCGACGTTCCGCCGAAATAGAAGTTGACCCCCAGGCCGTCCAGGATGAAGCGCGGGAAGGTTTCATCGATGGCGGGCCCGATCCACGGCAGATGATGCAGGTGAATGCCCGAGATCATCCATTCCGGCACCAGCGAAACCAGCGCCAGGTAGCAGCCGCCCACCAGGGTCAGGCGCGTGAGGATGTTGTTGAGGTACTCGGCGGAATTCTTGCCGGGACGAATCCCGGGAATGAATCCGCCGTTGCGCCGCACGTTTTCCGCGATGTCGTTGGGGTTGAAGATGATCGAGACATAAAAAAATGCGAAAAAGATGATTCCCGCCACGTACAGCACGGTGTAGAGCGGTTCGCCCCAGGCCATCGCTTGCAGGATGCGGGAGAGCAGGCCGGTGCTGGTTGTGGCCGTGCTGCCACCGCTGGCCAGCGCGATGGTCTGCGGAAAGGTGAGGATCGAGGAAGCAAATATCACCGGCATGACGCCGCCGGCGTTGACGCGGATGGGCAGGTGCGTGGAGTGGCCGCCCACCACCCGGCGTCCCAACATGCGCGTGGCGTACTGCACGTTGACGCGCCGCTCGCCACGTTCCACCAGCACGATGAATCCCACCGCCGCCAGCATCAGCGCCAGCAACATCACCAACTGGACAAAATTCCACTGGTTGGTGACGAAGACTTTGTCGTACAGCTCCGCAATGGCCCGCGGCAGTCCCACCACGATGCCGGCGAAGATCAGCAGCGACATGCCTTCGCCGATGCCCCGCTGCGTGATCTGCTCGCCCAGCCACATGACGAAAATCGCTCCCGACGTCAGCGTGAGCACGGTCGTCAGCACGAACAAGGGGCCGGGGTTGCTCACGAAGGGTGTTCCGGTGAGCGAGGAACGCTGGAGCGTGTAGGCGATGCCGAAGGATTGCGCCAGGCAGATCACCACGGTCAGATACCGCGTGTATTGGGTGATCTTCTGGCGGCCCATCTCGCCTTCTTTATTCAGGCGGTCCAGGTAGGGCCACACCGGGGTCAGCAATTGCAGGATGATCGACGCCGTGATGTACGGCATGATCCCCAGGGCGAAAATGGTCATCTGGCGCAGATTGCCGCCGGAAAAAATGTCCACAAACCCGAAAACGGTGCCTTGCTGCTCCTCGAAAAATTGCTGGAGCAGTTCGGAATTGATCCCCGGAGTCGGAATATGCCCGCCGAGGCGAAACACCGCCAGAACCCCCAGGGTGAACAGAATGCGGTTTCGCAGGTCGGGAATGCTGAAGATATTGCGGAGTGCCTTAATCAAGCGCGGTGCCCACCTCCCATCGCATCAGTATAAATGAGACCATCCCAATTGCCAATGGCCGCCGGCGCGCAGTGCCGCGCAGAGGGACTCGTGCGCACACTCCCGGATGGTCAAGGAAAAACGCGCTAGCGCCCGAGGAAGTTTTCCAGTTTCTCCAGCGCCCGCTCCGCCAGGTCCAGATTGCGTTTGGCGGTTGCCAGGTCGCGGGCTTCCAGGGCATCGCGGGCGCCGCCCAGCAGGTACTCCATGCTATCGCGGGCAGCCGCCATGTCGGCTCGCATGCCCACGCCCTGGCGGGCTTGCGCCTGCTCCATCGTGCGCAGGGTTCGTCCGACGGCGGCGGCGCGGGCAGCCACCATGACCAGCCGTTCGCGCGTCTCCTGGAACGCCGCCAGCTCTGCGGCAGGCGGACCGGAGGGGGCCGCCGGGACAGCGGCGCCGGTGTCAGGCGGGCCAGCCTGGGGAGATTGTGTTTGCTGCGCCTCCATCCGTTGCAGGGCGCGCGTCGCCAGCGGGCGTCCCGGAACCGCAAGGGGCTGCGGGGCTGCGGAGGGGGCGGCCGTCACTGGGGGCGCGACCGCGGTCCGTTCCGGCGGCGGGGGGACGGGTTCGGAGGATCCGCCGG
>DATMAF010000143.1:0-2258 GCA_035560315.1 Terriglobia bacterium
CTGGCGGTACGCCCGCAGGACATTCCTCCACCGCCCTCCGAGGACCCGGAACTCAGGCACCTGGAGGCACGGCGGCAGGTTCTCTACGAGAACCTGAAGGACCTCCAATTTGAGTACCACCAGGGGAAGCTCTCCGAGGAGGACTACCAGTCGCTCAAACAAGGCTTTCTGTATGATTTGGCCGGGGTGATGGACTCCATCGAGCGCCGCAGGCAGTTAGTCCAGAAAGCCTCCCCCCAATCCGGAAAGCCTGGCCGTCCCAGCAAGGCAAAGCTGCCGGGCAGCGCCTCCGCTGAAGCCCAAGCCTGTCCCAAGTGCAAGTCACCTAACCCTCCCGGCAACCGTTTCTGCGGCCGCTGCGGCGCGCTCCTTTCCTGATTCCTGTGGGATTCTGAGCTTCCGTACCCTGCTGCCAAAATGCTGCTCGAATCCGGGGGAGATGGTGTATATTCTCCGCACGGGGAAACCGAGCCACAGGGCAGACATCTTTGGATCAATATCCGGTTCGGCACGAATTTACACTCGGTGAAGCAGGGGAGAGGGACTTGCCATGAGACTAGCGTCAAGCGTCCGAGTGAGGATTGGACTGGTCGTCGTCATAGCTGGCGCTTCCGTTCTGGCGCTGAGAGTGGCTGGCCGGCAGAGCCCCAGCCAGGAACCTCCTTACGGTAAAGGGGTGCCTCCTGTTGCGCAGCAGGGAGCCCATGCGGCGCAAATTGCCCTCGCTGGCGCGCAGGCGCCGCGCCCCGCCGCGGCGGCGCAGTCGCCAGCCGATGCCCGCGCGGTTTCGCGCCCCACGGCGGCTCAGAAGGCTGTCGTGGCGGCCCGCAAGTGGATCCGGCGCATTCGCGACGAGTATCCGCAGTTCAGCGCGGTGGCGGTGGACACCAAGCATGATGAAGTGGTGATGGCGGACGAGAACCTTTTCCAGATGCTGGTGTACGACCGCACCACCAACACCCCGCCCACCGCTGCAATGTCGGAACCGAAGCGCCGCATCGCCGGCCCCAAGACGTTCCTGGAGCTGCAGTGCGCCATCTGGATTGATCCGGAGAACGGCGACATCTATTCCCTCAATAACGACACCGAGCGGCATATGACCGTCTGGGGCCGCGAGCAGCAAGGCGACGTCGCGCCAAAGTGGAAGCTGCATACCCCGATGGGTTCGTTCGGCCTGACTGTGGACCCGGAAACCGACGAGATGTTGATCACGGGCCAGACCGAGAACGTCGTGGCAGCCTATCCCAGATCAGCGCGGGAAGAGGATCCGCCGAGCTGGGTGTTGTGGGGCGACAAGACGCTGCTGGCCGATCCGCACGGTATCGCGCTGGACACCAAGAAGGGCCTGATCTTTGTGTCGAATTTCGGCGCTACGCAATCCCCGCGCCCGCTCCGCCCCGGCGAGGATTTTCTCCGGGTTGCCGTGGCGCGCGGCAACTTCATCCCCGGATCGGGGCGCTTCCTGCCGCCCTCCATTACGGTTTACGACAAGAGAGCCCGCGGCGACGCGCCCCCTCTGCGCGTCATCACGGGCCCGCGCACGCAGCTGAACTGGCCGACGGGCCTATTCATTGACTCCGAGCGTGAGGAGCTGTACGTGGCCAATGACGGCGGCAACTCCATCCTCGTATTCGACACCGACGCCGAGGGCAATGCCGCCCCCATCCGCGTCCTCAAGGGACCCAAAACGCTCCTGTCGTACCCCAGCAGCGTCTTTGTGGACCTGAAGAACAACGAGCTGTTCGTAGCTAACTTCGGCAATCACCGCGTAACCGTGTATCCGCGCACCGCCTCCGGCGACACGGCCCCCATTCGCCAGATTCGGAGCGCGCCGGAGGGTATGCCTTCGCCGTCGCTGGCGAACGTGCGCATCGGTTACGACACCAAACGAGAACAGATTCTGGCTCCCAACTGAGTGGCTCACCCGCAGATTGCGGTGTTCGCCAGGACGGCGAACGGAAATGCCGAAACCGTGCGGCGGATCGAAGGCCAGAGAACCATGCTGGGCCGGACGCAGCACTCCGTCTTTTACGATGAGATTCACGACGAGATCGTAGTTCCGCAGCCATTCGCGGGCGCGGTGCTGACCTTCCGCGGCGATGCCAACGGCGAGGTGCCTCCCATCCGAGTCATTCAGGGCCCCAAGACCGGCCTGGTACTCAATGACGTGATGACCGTGGATCCGGTTCACAACGAATACTACGTCCCGCGCGGCCAGGGTGGAGGCATGATCCACGTTTTTGACCGCCTTGCCGAAG
>DATMAF010000144.1:0-5758 GCA_035560315.1 Terriglobia bacterium
GTGCCCAAGGGTGCTCTTCGTGAAACGGCTCCGCTGCCACGATGGCGCTGGAAATCCTCTCCATCCTGTCGCAAAATCGCCTCTCTGCCCCGGGCGCAGCGGCGGAACCGGGGCGGAAAACGGATGTCTCTTCGCAAGCAAATCCTCGTTGCCGCTGCCCTGGTGCTGGTCGGCGTGGCGTGGGGAATTCATCGCCTGGCCACCAGCCCGGAATGGCGGCAGTTTTCCGCTGCGGCCCTGTGGGGAAGCATGGCGCGCGCGCATCCTGGTTACCTGCTGCTAGGAGGCGCGCTGATTTTTGCCAGCTACCTGGCGCGCGCCTACCGCTGGAAGGCATTCCTGAAACCAATGAAAGAAGCGCCGGCCGGCGGGTTATTCGTTGCCACGCTGGTGGGGTTTTCAGCGGTCGCGCTGCTCGGCCGGGCCGGAGAGGTGGTCCGGCCCTGGATGATCGCGCAGCGCGAGAGGCTTCCGCTCGCCTCGCAGCTCGGAGCCTGGACCCTGGAGCGCGTCTTTGACACGCTCACGCTGGTCGGCCTGATGGGAGCCTCGCTGTGGCTGTATCCCATAGCCGGCGAGCATGCGGCCGCGATGATGCGGCACTTCCGCACCGCCGGCCTGATCCTGACCACCATCGCCCTGCTCCTGGCGGCGGTGCTGGCGCTGATCCATTACGCTCCTCAATCCACCGAGAAGGCTATCCTGGCGCTGGCGCGTCCGCTGCCGCACCGCATCCGGGAAGCCATCCGCAATGCGCTGGAGCATTTCGCGGCGACTCTGGCCGTGATTCGCGATGCCCGCAGCTTTCTGGAGTGCGTGAGCTGGTCTTTGCTGGTGTGGCTGAGCGTGCTGGGAACGTACTGGTGCGTAGCGCAGGCCTTCGGCGGGCCGCTCGCCGTTCTGCATATCAGCGCCTTGACGCTGGTGATGATGGCCTCCGTCACAGGCTCCGTGGCCCAACTGCCCGCCGTGGGCGGAGGCGTGCAACTGGCTACCGCCCTGGTCCTGACCGAACTGTTCCACATCCCGCTGGCGCAAGCCACCGCCGGATCGCTTATGCTTTGGGCGCTGTGCTTCCTACTGGTGCTGATCCCGGGGCTGCCGCTGGCTGCCCGCGAAGGCCTCTCCTGGAGCCGCCTCCGCTCCCTGCTCGCCCCGGAATGCAATCGCTAGCCGCTTCCTTCTCCTGCAAAGAAATGCTTCACCCGGCTTCCTGGGCAGGAAACTGCAATCGGCAAATGTGGTTTCAGCTCCGCCAAGCAGCGACGCAGCTTTCTTCATTTCGGGAGCGACGATTCTGATGTACCCGGAACCCGTTACGGCAACGAACGTGATGTATGCGCCACTCTCGACGCGAACGTTCTATCGAGAAGCCCAGTAGTACTCTTCACCGATTCTACTAATCACGCATTCGAGGTTAACTGCATTTGCGCGGTCCAAATTCTCTTTCAATCGTTCCACTCCGCCCTCGCTGATCTTAATGGCCGGTATACCTGCGAACACTGTCGTGGCTTGACCAAATGCAGGTAGGGTGGCGAAACTCGACACGATCAGTAGGTATAGCACGATACGCATACCCTGACTCCTTTTCCTGGTCGTTCTCGCAACGATAACGATGGCGTGTTTTCACGCGGAAATATACTCATTTCCCCCTCCAACCGCAAGTGAATGCAATTAGATCTTTAGCCAGATCGTATCCGACCGGCTGGGTTGCGAACCCAGGAACCGAGGCAGCGGCAGCCTGAGGAAAGTCGGTGAGCACGCGGTTGCGAATTTCGATCAGTTCCGTCAAAGGTCCGGCAAATAAGGACCCCAAAGCATGGCAAACACCGCAAAGTTCATACGACTGCCCTCCGTCTACCTCCCGGAGACCCCTCCGCCGCAGGCATGGCACGCCACGGTTACCTTTCTAAACAGTTCGTCAGCGATGTTGCGATGGGGTCCCACGGGTTTAGCCCTACGCGGCTTTGATACTGTGCCATCGCCTCGTGCATGGTGAAGCGTGCTAGTAGAGCTGAGGCCGCCGCAGTCGTTCGTTCTCTGCTTGCAGCTTCTCGTTCGCCGCGCGGAGCCCTTTGATCTGGCGTGCCACTCGGGCGATCTTCTCGGCGCCGGCCCGCGGTTCTACATCGCCAGCTTAACCGCTCCCCCGATGCACCCCCTTCCGTTGTTTCTGCTAGAATGTGCCTTTACGCTCAACCAATACTCCCGAAACAGTCCTGTTTACTCTATCCATTTCCTCTGTGCATTTGCGAGCCATCGTGGTAGAAAGACAAGATAACCGTTTAAAGGCGATGGATTTGGATACACTCCATGAGGCCAAAATGAGAGAGAGAAATGGCGTCCGTTCTACATTCGCGAACCGGGAACTTGTCTTCAAGGTTTCCGTCTTTCTGGTCCTTGTCAGCTTGCGCGGCCTGCCGGCTTTGGCGCAGGGGACCACCGCCGAAATCCTGGGGACGGTAAAGGACACGACCGGAGCAGTCCTGCCTGGCGTGTCCATCGCCATCGTCAACGTGGCTACGGGGCAGGAACGCAACGTCACCTCAGACAGCAGGGGGAACTATGCGGCGCCGGGCCTTCCGGTCGGGGAATATTTCGTCAGAGCAACTTTGCCGAATTTCAAGACCCAGATTCGAGACGGCGTCATCTTACAGGTGGCCGCCCGGGTTCAGGTGGACTTGACCCTGGAGTTGGGGGAAGTCAGCGAGGCGATTACCGTGATCGAATCGGTTCCGCTGCTTCGCTCCACGAATGCCGAGGTCGGCGAAGTTATCTCGAATCAGCGACTGCTGGAGCTTCCGCTCAACGGACGGCAGTTTGTGAACCTGGCATTGCTTAGCGACAACGTCGTCACAGAACCCGGCGGGACGCGTGGCGCGGCCCTCAATCTAACCGGTCCCACGTTCGCCGTGGCCGGACAACGGGGGGGGCACAACATGTACTACCTCGACGGCGTTTCTCTAACCGACCAATACTTTAACAACCTTTCGATCGCGCCGTCCGTGGACGCCGTCCGAGAGTTCAACGTCCAGAAATCCCTCTATGCGGCGGAGTACGGCGGGAAAGCGGCGGCGGCCGTCAGCGCCGTTACGAAATCTGGAACAAACGATTTGCATGGGTCCGTGTACGAGTTCCTGCGGAACAGCGCCTTGGACGCAAGGAATTTCTTTGAGCGAAGCGAACCCGCTCCGCTGCGGCGAAATCAGTTTGGCGGGACCTTGGGGGGGCCGATTCAGCGCGACAAGACCTTCTTTTTCCTCAACTATGAAGGTCTTCGGGAACGCCGGGCGCAGACGCGAACTTTCTCCGTGCCTTCGCCAGCCGTGCGCGGCGGAGATTTCTCCGCAGTGGGGTCCATCCGCGATCCGCTGACGGGATTACCTTTTGAAAACAGCCGGATTCCTGCGGGCCGTCTCAATCGCGCGGCTCAAGCCTTCCTGCAAAACGTGCCGCTTCCCAACATTCCGGGCGCGGGCGAGGTCCAGAACTTTGTCGCTTCGCCCACGGAACGCAACGATCAGGATCAATTCACCGTCCGAGTGGATCGCACCCTGGGACCCCAGGACACTGTTTTTTCGCGCTTCACCTTCGCCGATATGGAAACCTTCCGGCCATTCGGGAGTTCCGCCCTCAACGAGACGCTGCTGCCGGGCTTTGGGACGGCAATCACGACCCGAACCTCAAACTTGGCCTTGAATCATACCCATATTTTCAGCCCTTCGCTGATCCATGAATTCCGGTTTGGGTATCTCCGCGTCACCGGCGGACAGGAAGGCGAGAACAACGACGTGGACTTTGGCGGAGCCAACGGGATCGCGGGCGTCACGCGCGATCCCCGCAAGTTCGGCTTCCCAATCATGAACGTTTCCAACACATACAGCACAATGGGCGATCCGTCCACTCTGGTGAGCCGCCGGAATAATAGTTTTGACTTTTTCAGCAACCTCTCTTGGGTTCGCGGCGCCCATAGCATGAAATTTGGGGTGTATCTATATCGGTTGCGTTTCAATCCCCAGGACTCGCCGAATGCGCGAGGTTCCTTCGTTTTCACAGGCCGGTTTACCGGGAATGCCTTCGCGGATTTCCTGCTGGGATATCCATTCACCGCTCAGGGCGGCATCGGCCGGGGGGAGGAAGACGGCCGCACCTTGTGGAGCCACTTTTATGCCCAGGATGACTGGAGAGCAACGCCGAACCTGATGGTAAACGTGGGTTATCGGCACGAGATCAACGGCCACATGAAGGAAACCGGCAACCGCATTTCCAATATCGAGATTGACCGCTTTGTCATTGCCAGCGACGAGGACGGCAACATCCATCCGGACGCGAACGCCTTGTTATCGGCGATTCCTGTTCCCTACGTCACGACCGCGGAGGCCGGGCAGGACCGCTCTCTGCTGCGTCCCAGCTATCGCAGGATCTCGCCTCGACTCGGGCTCGCCTGGACGCCTGGAGGCGGCAATACGGTCGTCCGGACCGGCGGCGGCTTCTTTTACAACCAGTGGGCCTACAGCGTGCAAACGGCGCTGATGAAAAATCTCCCGTTCTATTTCAATAAGAGCGTGACGGTGGACACGTTTCATCCCGGCCTCAATATCGAAAATGTCTTGAACGCCCCGAATACAGGGAGCATCGGGGGCGCGGGCGTGGAGTATGATTTCCACACCGAATACGCGGCCTCGTGGAGTTTCAGCTTGCAGAGGATGCTGTCGGAAAACTGGCTGGCGGAGGCAAGTTATTTCGGATCGAAGATCGTTGGCGCAGACGACAACACCTTTGAGAATGTCCCCTTTCCCGGTCCAGGACCGATCGCGGCCAGACGGCCGAATCCCGCGCTCAGCAGCTTCCAGGTTCTCCACTGGGGCGGATGGTCCCTTTATAACTCCCTCACCTTGCGGGTGGAGAAACGGCTTTCCTACGGACTGATGTTGAATAGCAACTACACGTGGTCGAAGGCCCTGGATCCCGCATCCAGTCCCGGAGCCACCGAAAGCGAGTACAATATTCCGCAAGACGTGAGAAATCGGCGGGCCGAAAAAGCTCTGGCGAGCTTCGACCGTCGTCACCGCTTGGTTTTTAGTTATTCTTATGATCTTCCCATTGGCCCAGGCCGGATGTGGAATCCCGCATCGGGGTGGGCAGGGAAGTTGCTGGAAGGCTGGACCTTGGCCGGCCTCGGAACTTTCCAAAGCGGAGCGCCCTTTACGGTGAATATTCCCACGGACAACGCCAACATCGGGGCCGGCCCGGCGCAGCGGCCCGATCTGTTGCGCAACCCCAACCTGGATTCCAGCCAACAGACGCCGGAGCATTGGTTTGATACCGGCGCTTTTGCGGCACCGGCTCCCTTCACGTTCGGCAATGCGGGCAGAAACATTGTTTTTGCCGATGGGACCGTCAACGTAGACTTTTCTCTCCTGAAGAGGACTTCCGTGTCGGAAACCTCCACCTTGGAATTCCGTGCAGAGTTCTTTAACGTTTTCAACAACACCAATTTCGCAGGTGTTCCCGGCCGCATCGCATTTACTCCAAACTTCGGTCGCTACTTCAGCGCAGAGAATCCCCGCCAGATACAGCTCGGTCTGAAGCTCACGTTTTAGCAGGTCGTTGAAAAATCCGATTTCACGATGATGTTCGTTCCCGTTTCGCTTCGGAATGAGGCCAGGATGGCGGCCGGCGCCAGTTTCTCAGGACGGCAAACGGTTCCGGCGGCTCCCGCAGAGCTTGGCGTAGCCGACCGGGAGCCGCCCGCTCC
>DATMAF010000145.1:0-6336 GCA_035560315.1 Terriglobia bacterium
TGGGATGTCCCAGCGCCACCGCTCCACCATTGACATTCACGCGGGAGGCATCCAGATGCAGTTCGCGGATCAACGCCACCAATTGCACCGAAAAGGCCTCGTTGATCTCGAACAGGTCCACCTCTTCCATTTTCCAGCCGGCCTTCCGCAGCACTTTTTCAATCGCTTCCTTGGGGGCCATCATGATTAAGGCCGGCGCGATGCCGCTGGTGGCCTGGGCGACGATGCGCGCCAGGGGGTTGCTGCCAAGCTGCGCCGCCTTGGCCTCAGAGGTAACCACCAGGGCAGCGGCGCCGTCGTTCATGCCGGAGGCGTTGCCGGCGGTGACGGTGCCGTTGGGGTTGAATACCGGCGGCAGTTTCCGCAGAGCCTCCAGGCTGGCATCGGGGCGCGGCGCTTCGTCCTTGCGGAACAACAGGGGCTCGCCTTTGCGTTGCGGGATCGGTACGGCGACAATCTCAGCGTCAAACCGGCCGGCCTGCATCGCGGCGACGGCTTTGCGGTGGCTGTTCAGCGCGTATTCGTCCTGTTCCTCGCGGGAGACACAATATTTCTCCGCCACCACTTCCCCGGTGCAGCCCATGTGGTAGTCCTCGTAAACGTCCCACAATCCGTCGTGCACCACCGAATCAATCAGCTGGCCATCGCCCAGCCGATAGCCTTCGCGCATCTTGGTGAGCAAGTACGGGCCGTTGGACATGGACTCCATGCCGCCGGCCACCACGATCTCCTGGTCGCCGGCTTGAATGGCTTGCGCCGCCAAGCCCACCGCCTTTAAGCCGGAGCCGCAGACCTTGTTGATGGTCAGCGCCCCGACTTTTTCCGACAGCCCCCCGCGCAACGCCGCCTGCCGCGCCGGATTTTGCCCCAGGCCCGCCGACAGGACGTTTCCCATGATGACCTCGTCCACCAGGGGCGGTTCGATCCCGGCGCGGGCCACGGCTTCTTTCACCACCAGCGCCCCCAACTGGGTTGCCTGAAGAGGGGCCAGCGTGCCTAGAAATTTTCCGATCGGCGTGCGCACGGCGCTGAGAATCACTGCCTGGTGCATGAACGATTCCTTTCTCCCGCCTTCCAACAGATCATTCTAGCAGATGCACGCAAGGCTGCTCGGGCGAGCGATGGTATGCGGCCGCCGAAGTTGCTCCGCGGCCGGCGGCATCGTACAATTTGCAGCATTGGAGGAACAGGCACAGCACGATGATGGGTATCGCGGAATGCCGGAAGTGAAAGCGATCGCCGGAGGGATCGTGCTGTTGGCGACCCTGTTGTTTTCCGCGGGATACGCGCAGCAGCCCAACGGCAACCCCCGCGTTGCCAGAGCGGTTTTCACCACCGAAACCTTGTCCATCGACGGCCGGCTGGAGGAACCGGCGTGGCAGACGGCGGAGGTGATCTCCGATTTCACGCAGAAGCAGCCCGATGAGGACCAGCCGTTCACGGAACTCACCGAGGTGCGCCTGCTCTATAATCGGGAGTTTCTCTACGTGGCCGCCTACTGTCACGACCGCGTGCCGAACGGCTACATCGTGAATGATATTCAGCGCGATTTCGACATCCTGCAACAGGACTACTTCGCGCTGGTGCTGGACACCTTCAACGACGACCGCAACGGTTATTACTTCGCCACCACCGTCGAAGGAAACCAGCGCGATATTCAGTTTTCCGACGGCGGGCGGATTCAGAACGTCAACTGGGATGGGGTGTGGTACTCGCAGGGCCACCGCGTCGAGGACGGCTACACCGTGGAGATCGCCATCCCCTTCAGCACGCTGCGCTTCAGCAAGGACCCGCAGCAGATCTGGGGCCTGCAACTGGTCCGCCGCATCCGGCGGCGCGACGAAATCGGCTTCTGGGCGCCGATCGCGCGCATCTACACCGGCATCAGCGGCATTGCGTTTGCGGGAGAATTGCGCGGCATCGAAAACGTCGAGCCGGGACGCAACTTGCAGGTGAAGCCCTACGGGCTGGCGGGCGTCCGGCATCTGGCATCCCGCAGCCAGGGAACGCAGGAGGAACTCGACGGCGGCCTGGATTTGAAATACGGCCTGACCCCGGGCCTGACGCTGGACCTCACGCTGAATACCGATTTCTCGCAGGTGGAGGCCGACACGCAGCAGGTGAACCTCACGCGCTTCCCCTTGTTTTTCGCCGAGAAGCGCGAGTTCTTCCTGGAAAATTCCGGCATGTTTCAGTTTGGCTCGCTGGAAAACACCGAAGCGCTGCTGTTCCACAGCCGGACCATTGGTTTGGCGCGCGGCCAGCCGGTTCCCATCCTGGGCGGAGCGCGGCTGAGCGGCCGGGCCGGCCCGTACTACCTCGGTTTTCTGAACATGCAGACGCGGTCGGACGAAGACATCCCGGCGACCAACTTCACCGTGGCGCGGCTGCGACGCAACATCCTGGGCAATTCCGATCTGGGAGCGATGTTCCTGAACCGCCGCTCCAGCCTTTCTGCTGACCGCAACCGGGCCTATGGCGCCGATGGCAATTTCCTGTTTTTCCGGAACAAGCTGCGCCTCAGCGGAGGGCTGGCGCGGACCGAGTCGCCCGGAAGGAGGGGCGATGCCGGGCTGGCCAAATTCGAAAGCGAGTTGCAAACACGGCTCGTGCGCCTGGAAAGCTCCTACGTGGACATCGGGAAAAATTTTAACCCCGCCATGGGATTTGTTCCCCGCCGCGGACGCCGCGTCTTTCGCAACGAGATCGAGCTGCGCTCGCAGGTGTCTCCGGCCAGTGCGCTGGGCCGCTTGTTCCGCGCCTTCGACTGGCTCAATACCCACCAGTACGTCCTGTTTTCCAGCGGCCAAACGGAGACCAAATATCTGCTGAGTCAGTTCACGGCCACCTGGCAGAACACCAGTGTGTTCGGAGCCCACTACGAAACCAACTTCGAGCGGCTGACCGCTCCCTTCGAAGTTAGCGAAGGCGTCGTTCTCGCTCCGGGCGATTATGCCTTCAATGAATCCAAGCTCTGGTACACCACCGACCGGAGCAAATTCCTCTCCGGCGACGTGGAATGGCTCTGGGCGAGCTTTTACAGCGGCAAGCGAACCGAGCTGACCGCGGATGTGATGTATCGTCCGACCTACCGTTTTTCCACCAGCGTTACTCTGGAGCGCAACGACATTGAGCTGCCCGAAGGCAGCTTCGCGACCAATCTGGTGGGATTTCGTCTCGACTACAGCTTCAACCCGCGGATGTTCTTGAACGCGTTTATTCAGTACAACAGCGAGGGCGACCAGATCATCTCCAACCTCCGGTACCGCCTGATTCACCGCCCGCTGAGCGACATTTACGTCGTCTATAACGACGTCCGCGACCGGGCGCGGCAGATCACGGACTGGAGCCTGACGTTCAAATACACGCGGCTGTTCAGCTTCTAGCCGCGGCGTCGCTGCCGGCCTGTTCCCGGAAGAAGGCGATCAGGTCCGTGCCGATGGGTTGCGCTCCCAGTTGCCGCAGGAGCGTGGCCACCTGGCCGCGGTGGTAGGTGGAATGATTGGCCAGATGCGCCATCTGCTGCCAGAGCGGTTGCGCCTGCGGCGCGCCGGCCAGGGTCCGGTAGGGCACCACGGCTTGCAGCCGCTGGTCGTCCAAAGCGGCCAGGAAGACCGCCAGCTCCGCTTCCAGCTCTGCCCAGGCAACGCGGAGCATATCGACGGAGGGGAACCGCTCCGCCTCCAACATGCCGGCCGGGGCCGCTCCCTTCCAGCGCGCCAGCCACACCCGCTCGCCCGACAGAATGTGCACCAGCGTGTCGCGGACGGAGGCGAAGCTGCTGCCGAGGTTCTTTGTGAATTCGCCGGGCGCCAGTTTCGCGGCGGCTTCCAGCACGCGGGCGTTCGCCCATCGGTCGTAGGCGTAGAGCGTGTGAATGTATGCGGTGTTCATTGACATTTTCGGAACGCCTCCGTTCGCTGCGATGCTCGTGCAGCGCGAGTATACACCCGCCGGCGTGAAACTGGGGTAGGATGGTGCTCTTGCCCGGAAGAAACGCCATGGACGCTCCCAAGGAAATTCGCGTGCGCGTGCCGGCCTCCAGCGCCAACCTGGGGCCGGGCTTTGACGCCCTGGCGCTGGCCCTGGACCTCCCGCTGCGCTGCACGCTCCGGCCCTCGCCCGGCGGGCTCCGCATCCGCGCCACCGGAACCGACGCCGCCGCGATTCCCCAGGATGAATCCAATCTCGTGTGGAAAACATTTTCGCAGCTGGCCGGCAACAAGGCCGGTCATGACTTCACGCTGGAGATCGCCAACCAGATTCCCTTGGGGCGCGGCCTGGGATCCAGCGCCGCGGCCATCGTGGCCGGCCTGGCGCTGGCCGATGCCTGGATGGGTTTCCACTCCGGCCGGCAGCGCCTGGTGGAATTGGCCACCGGCCTGGAAGGACATCCCGACAATGTGGCGGCGGCGGTGCTGGGAGGCCTGGTGGCCAGTTGCCAGACCGAAGACGGGCGGGTTCTGACCGCGCCGCTGGGCGTTCCCAAAGAGATCACCGTCGTGGTGGTGGTGCCGGAGTTGCGGCTTTCCACGGAGGCGGCGCGCGCCGTCCTGCCGCCACAGTATTCCCGTGCGGATGCCGTGTTCAACGTGCAGCGCGCCGCGCTGTTTCTTGCGGCTCTGGAATCCGGCCGCTGGGAGTTGCTGCGCGAGGCCATGCGCGACCGGCTGCACCAGCCGTTCCGCGCGTCCCTGATCCCCGGCCTGGCGGAGGCGCTGCAACTGGAAAATGTGCCGGGTTTGCTGGGCGTGGCCTTGAGCGGCGCCGGCCCCAGTGTGATTGCGTTGTGCCGGGGCCCCGCCGAGCCGGCCGGCGAGGCGATCAGCGCTTGTTTCCGCCGCCGGGAAATTTTTTGCGAGACCAAGATCCTCTCCATCGATTCCCAAGGTTTGTTTCTCGAGGCCGATTAATCCCGCCGTGTCCGAGACAAGCCGGGGGTGGGACAGGCGCAGCCAGCCGGTGGCCGGGATTGATTACCGCGGCTGCTCGTGCGAGACTGAGGGGCTAACAGCCACCGGGGACGCAATGTTCCACGCGGGTGAGGCGCGGATTCCGGGAAGGGAAGCAAGCGCGGATGGCGAACGCCGAGCTGCGGTGTATTGAGCAGAGTTGTCAGGCCAGCTACGCGTTGAGCGAGGAACGCACGGAGTGCGCCCGCTGCGGCAACTTGCTGGATGTGCGCTATGAATGGAAAGCAGGGGAGGGCGCTGCCCTCCGCGAGCTTTGGAAGATGCGCAAAACGTCGCGCGCGCCCGAAGACCTAAGCGGTGTCTGGCGCTTCCGCGAGATGCTGCCCTTTCTGGCCACCGGCGGGAGGATCATCACCCTGCGGGAAGGCAATACGCCGTTGCTGGAGGCACCGCGGGCCGCTGCCTACGCCGGGCTGGATGCAATCGCTTTCAAGCATCAGGGATTCAACCCCACCGGCTCATTCAAAGACAATGGGATGACGGCGGGCGTCAGCCAGGGCGCGTGCCTCGGCAAGCGGATCGTGGCGTGCGTCTCGACCGGCAACACCTCGGCGTCGATGGCTGCCTATGCCGCCGTGGGCGGCCTGCAAGCGGTCATCTTCATTCCCGCCGGCCAGATCGCTGCCGGCAAGCTGGCGCAGTCGCTCGAATACGGCGCGCTGACCATCCAGGTGGAAGCGAATTTCGACCAAACCTGGAAACTGGTCTTCCACATGGTCGAGCAAGCCGGAGTCTATTTGCTGAATTCCGTCAATCCGTTCCGCCTGGAAGGCCAGAAGACCATCGCGGTCGAGATCATGGAACAGTTGGGCTGGGACCCCCCGGACTGGATCGTCCTGCCGGGAGGAAATCTCGGCAACTGTTCGGCCTTCGGCAAGGGGCTGCGGGAGTTGCGGGAGTTGGGCGTGATCGCAAGGCTGCCGCGTCTGGCGGTGATCCAGGCCGAAGGCGCCGCGCCGCTGTATCACCTGCTCTGCCGCGCTGCGGCGGAGAACGGCGATCCCCGCGCGATCGGCTTGCAGCCGGTCGAAAATCCGCAGACTCTGGCCACCGCCATCAAGATCGGCGCGCCGGCCTCGTGGAAGAAGGCGCTGCGGGAGATCGAGGCCACCCGCGGGGTGGTGGAAAAGGTCAGCGAGCAGGAGATCGCCGATGCCAAAGCCGTCATCGGACAGGCGGGGATCGGCTGCGAGCCGGCCTCTGCCGCCAGCCTGGCGGGCGCCAAGAAGTTGGTGGCTCGCGGCGTCATCCATCCTGCGGATCGGGTGGTGGGTGTTCTGACAGGCAATCTGCTGAAAGACCCCGGCTATACGCTCGCTTATCACCAAGGGAGCCTCTCCTATTCCCAGGAAGGACGCGAAAT
>DATMAF010000146.1:0-5132 GCA_035560315.1 Terriglobia bacterium
GCGAGCCGACATGCCGCTTGTCCTGGTTGGCCCGCTGGTAGAGCAGTTCCATGGCTTTCAGGTCGCAGCGCTCGGACTCGGCGAAATCGTGCTGGTTGAGCTTGGTAAACGCCAGCCAGTGATACGCATTGGCCTTCCGGAAATGCGCGTTGCTGCCCTCGTAGAGGTCAATGGCCCGCAGAAGGAGATCCACCGCCAGGGCATATTTGCGGAAGTGGTTCATCAGCAGGGCAATTTCCACCAGCAGGTCGCCGCGCAGGTTGCGCGATTCGACGTGCGACAGCGCCTGCTCGTTGAGGACGTTGTCGCCCGGGCTGTCCAGCAAGTAGGGAGCCAGCACCAGCGCGGCGGTGTCATAGTCGCCCAGGTAGTTGCACTGTTTGGCGACCGCCGCCCGCGCCGCGGCCTCCTGTTCTGCGGAAGACTCACCCGTCCCCCGCAGCAGTGCTTCGGCCTGGCGCCGGGCCGCCTCCAGGCCGCATCCGATGGTTTCCAGACGCGCTGGCATCGTGTTCCTGTGTCCGTTCCCGGGGTCAGAGTTGGAACGCATCATTCTGATAGACAAACTGGCCGCCCACCATGGTGGCCAGCACCGCGATGTCCCGGATGCGCTCGGCCGGGCAGGTCATGATGTCGTCGGAAAGCACCACCAGGTCGGCATATTTGCCGGGCTCCAGCGATCCTTTGACCTTCTCTTCAAAATTGAGATAGGCGTTATGGATGGTCATGACGCGCAGCGCTTCTTCGCGGCTGATGCGCTGGTCCGGGCCGAGCACGCCGCCGGTCATGGTGTCGCGGGTTACGAAATGGTAGATGGCCCACAGCGGCGGATAGGGAACCACCGGCGCATCGGTGCCTCCGGAGAGCGCCATCTTGTTTTGCAAGTGATCGAGGTAGGTGCGCATCGGCGTCACCCCGTTGGCGCGCTGCCGGCCCCAGTACTTTACGAGGCTTGGGCCGGCCAGGTACAAATGATCCTGCGCTGAAATCATCACCTCCAGGCGGTTGAGGAGGGGGAAGTGGTCCAGCCGCGGCAGAAAACCATGCTCGATCGCCCAGCGCCGCCCGGTGATGGACCGCTCCTGGTTGGCGGCCTCATAAGCCCGCAGGACCTGTCCGATGGCCGCGTCCCCCACGGCGTGCGTCGCCACGCGCCACCCCAGGCGGGATAGCTCCTTGACCGTCATGGTGTGCGTGCTTTCGGTGGTGGTTTGCAGGCCCTTGTAGGTCCCTCCTTTGCCGTAAGGCTCCTCGTAGGGCTGGCTCATCAGTCCGCCTTCAAACCCGCCGTCCACGCCCAGCTTGACGCCCCATACCCGCAGCCAGTCGTCGCCTTCGCCGGGCTTCAGATTCCACGCCGCGACGCGCTCGCCCACCTCCTGCGGCGTCCTGGCTCCGCCCAGACGCAACAAAAAGTTGACCCGCATGGTCAGCAGGCCTCGCTTCTTCATTTCCTCGAGCAGCCGGTATTGCTCCACCGGGCCGCCCGGGTGCCGCACGCTGGTCAAGCCGGCGGCGTTGAGGACGCGGTACTCCTCCTGCTGCTCCCGGATGCGCGTTTCCAAATCCTTGGGGGGCAGGGCAGGTAGCTGGACGTAACTTTTGGCGGCGTCGATGAGCTCGCCATTGAGCGTGCCGTCCTCGTAGCGCGAGATGACCCCGCCTTCCGGCACCGGCGTGTTTTCGTTGATCTCCCACTTCCGCAGCGCCAAGCTGTTGAGGATATAGGTATGGCCGCCGCGCACCACCACCACCGGATTTTCGGGAGCAACCGTGTCCAGATCGCGGCGCAAGGGCAGCCGCTGCTCCTTCAATTGCGCTTCATGCCAGTCGGAGTTCGATACGACCAGTTCGCCCGGCTTCGACGCCAGCACCCGCGCCCGAATCGCTTCCAGCAGCTCGCCGAGAGTCCTCACGCGCGAGAGGTCCACCCCCGGTCCCCCGCCTGCGGAATGCAGGTGGTTGTCGGCCAGACCGGGAATCACGGTCCGGCCGCGCAGGTCGATCTGCCGGGTGGTCTCGCCGGCCAGCTTGCGAATTTCGGCATCGCTTCCAACGGCTAGAATCTTCCCCCCCGCGATGGCGATGGCCTGCGCATAGCGGAATGCCGCATCGACGGTAACAATCTTGCCGTTGTAGAGAATCGTTTCCGGCGACTGCGCCGCCAGCGGCAACCGGATTGCCGCCAGCATCAGAACGAACCCAGCGAGAACCGATGCATTTCTGGTCATGAGGTCCCTCGACTCTGCCCCGGATGTTCCAAGCACCCCGGAGCAGCGGCGGAAGCCGCCTTCGGCTGGCAGGACTGCGCCGCCATTTCCCTTTGGCGCAGCTCCACGCGGCGAATCTTGCCCGTCTCGGTCTTGGGCAGCGCCGGAACAAATTCGACGGCGCGAGGATATTTGTAGGGGGCCAGCCGCGCTTTCACAAACTCTTGCAACTCCGCAACCAACTCCGGGCCCGGCAGCACGCCTGCCTTGGGCACGATGAAAGCCTTCGGGATGCTGCCGCGCGTGGGGTCCGGACTGGCCACCACCGCGCACTCCTGCACCGCCGGATGCTCCACCAGCACCGCCTCCACCTCCGGCCCTGCGATGTTGTATCCGCTCGAAATAATCATGTCGTCGGCGCGGCATTGATAAACGAAGTAGCCGTCCGCGTCCTGGAGGTAAATGTCGCCCGGCAGATTCCACCCCGCGCGCACATATTCCCGCTGGCGGTCAGGACGATTCCAGTAGCGGCATCCCGTCGGCCCCTGCACCGCCAGCAACCCAGCTTCGCCCGGCGGCAGTTCCCGCAGTTGCTCGTCCACGATTTTGGCACAGTATCCCGGAACCGGCTGCCCGGTTGCTCCCGGCTTGACGTGGCCGGGACGGCTGCTGAGAAAGATGTGCAGCATCTCGGTGCTGCCAATGCCGTCCAGAATCTCCACGCCGAGCGCCTCTTTCCAGGCGTTGTAGACCGCTGCGGGCAGCGTCTCTCCCGCGCTGACGCACAGCCGCAGGCTGCGGCAGGATTCCGCAAAGCCGGGCAAGCCGGCCTTGAGCAGCAGGTTGTAGGTGGTGGCGCTGCAAAACAGCAGGGTGATGCCGCTCTCCCGGATGGTGTCGACCAGCGCCTGGGGCGTGAACCGCTCCAGCAGCGCGGTGGAGGCCCCAAAGCGAAAGGGAAAGACCAGCATCCCGCCCACGCCGAAGGTGAAGGCCAGCGGGGGGGTCCCGCCAAAGACATCTTCTGCGGTGGGGGAAAGGATGTGCCGGGCGTAACCGTCGGCGATGGCCAGGATGTCGCGGTGGGTATGGATGGTGCCTTTGGGCTCCCCGGTGCTGCCGGAGGTGTACGCCAGCAGAGAGAGGGTTTCCGCTTCGGTGTCACCGACCGGGCATTTCTGCGGGCGGGCCATCAATTCCTCCCAGCCGATAATTCCGCTCCGCCGCGCGCCGCGCCGGATGACCTTCACCCCCGGACAGGCCGGCAGGGCGGGTTCCACTTCCTCCCACAGATCTTCCGCGGTGAGCAGAAACGCCGGGGTGCAGTCGGCGAGAATCTTCCCGATTTCCCGCGACCGCAACAGCGGCATGGTGGCCACCACGATGCCGCCGACGCGCAGCACGGCCAGCCACGCGATGATGAACTCCGGCTGGTTCCGGAAGCGCAGCAGGACGCGGTCTCCGGGAAGCAGACCCTCATCCAGCAGCGCCGCGGCCAGGGTTTCCACGGCACTGGCCAGTTCCTCGTAGCTGATCGTCCGGCCCTGATGACGGATGGCGGGCTGCTTTCCCCGGCCAGCCGCCAGGTTGCGGTCCAGCAGCTCTCCGCACGCATTCAGCCGGGGCGGGTACTGCATCCATTCGGGCAGCACCAGCTTGGGGCACAGCTCGGCGGGAGGCAGGCACCCGGCTGGGATCCTCTGCTTCATTCTAACTGTCCAGGCCCCCAATCTTGGTTGCGGCTGGGAGCCTCACATACCCGCATCAGCGCTGCGCCGCGGCCGGCGCACCCACCAATCGGGCGGCGCCTGGAAGCCAACGACCGGCAACCCTGCGCTGGCGGCGAAGGCCGGCTGGCTGTAGGTGATCTTGCCGCCCGCCACCGTCAGCAACGTGTTGATTTCGGAGAATTCCTCGGGCGGAAGCGTCAGGAAATCCTTGTCGATCACCACCAGGTCCGCCCACTTGCCCACCTCGATGGAGCCAATTTCGTTTTCCTTCCAGACATGCCAGGCGGCCCAGCGGGTAAAGGTATAGAGGGCTTCCCGGCGGTCAATCGTCTGCTGCGGACCCCAAACCGCGCCGGTGGTCTGGTCCTTGCGCGTCATCATGTGCTCCATGCACAGGAAATCCCAGTCCTGGTGGCCTTCGCAGTGGGCCGAGGGCTTCATGCCGGAGCGGGCCAGACGCCGGAAGGGAGAGTAGGCGTCGGCGGCCCGCTCCCGGTCGTACACCACGGTGTAAGCGCCGACGGTGCCGCGCTCGCCATTCATGAAAGCGCTCGGCGTGCAACTGAAGGTGATGCCCAGTCGCTTGGCGCGCTCCGCCTGCTGTTGCGAGATGTAACCGCAGTGGTCGGAGGAAAACCGCAGCTTGGCCACCTCCACGCCGTGGTCGCGCTCAATCTCTTCGAGCAGGTCCATGTAATCATCCAGACCTTTGTCGCCGTTGATATGAATGTTGGAGATATTCCAGCCGCTGCGGGCCGCGTTGATGAAAAAATCCCGCAGCACCTTGGCGTTGGGGCCGCTGGTCATGCGGCAGTCCCCGCTCTCGCCCCAAGGCATCTCCTTCCAGTTGGGGAAGGTCTCGGCGGCCTCATGCGAGTACTTGCCATGGATGCAGGCGTCGCCGTTGGCGGGACCGCTGCCGTACTCCACGGTGCCGGTCGTGGCTCCCGACATCCACAGCCACGGGCTTCCGAAACCAGGCGCCAGGTTCATGCGGCGGAACAGCACGTCGGTCTGCGGCGAATAGGCGCCAAACTCGGTGGCGAAGGCCAGACGCAAGGGCATCCGCCCTTCGCGGTCGAGCAACATGTAGGCCCGCAGAGCATCCCAGTCCACGCGCGTGGCCACGGTCGTCAGGCCCCGGGAAGCGGCTTCCTCCAGTTCCTTGCGAAATCCCTCCTTGGTCTCCTCG